>JBJOKQ010000081.1:0-14279 GCA_046046005.1 Bacteroidota bacterium
GCAACCGTAGGTAGCGGATTGATCGTAAGAATCAATGAATCCGTATTCACACAGCCGTTGGAATCAGTACCGATTACGATGAATGTATCCGCAACTGCAGGAAGGAATGTTACGCTGTCAATCACACTGTTATTCCACACGTATGAACCAGCGCCTGAACCGTAAAGATTCAAAGAATCACCGGCACAGATAGGGTTTGCAGATGCGTTAGCAACTACAGTTGGAAGTGTGTTAACTGTTACAGTAATACTGTCTGTAGCAAAACATCCTGACGCTGCTGTAACGGTAGCGAAATACTCAGTTGTAGATGTTATTCCGTTTACGTTAACAGTATCGTTAGTAGTTGTATTCAGGAATGTTGAAGGTGTCCATAAATATGAGAATGGATCTACTCCGCCAACAATGGTTACTGTGTAGTCTTCAGTTTCTCCCCACGCCGACTGAGCTGCACAAGGATCCATATCGTTAGTTCCACCATGATCCATGTCCCGAACACGCAGACGTGTTGTGCCGTTCAAAGCATTCACAGGAACAGTGAAGACAAAACTTGTTGTGGCAGGAGCAGCTCCCATGTTGTCGGTTTCACCGAGTTTTTCTCCTCCATCATTTAAAATGCCGTTTGCATTGAAATCGATCCAGGCTGCAACGTCGTTAATTGTATATGTCCCCGGAGAAATTGTTACGGTATAGGTGTTCCCTGCAACAAGTGTTGTAGTAGTAGTTGCAGAAGGTGCGTAGAAAGTATAATATGGTGTAGGTGAACCCACAGTCGCATTATTAATTGAACCGAGTTGCACCAATGAAACATAGTCACCGAAACCGGTTCCGTTTGTATAGGTTGGCTGACAATACGTTCCGACATTAACATGGGCATAAGAAATTAATGTTGAACTGTCGCCGGGACATACAGCCGACGAAGAGGATACGACGCTGTCCATTACAACACTCGCTGCAACCGCAATTGCAGTTGTTGCTGAGTTCAAACAACCATTCCCGTCAACTCCAACTATAGTATATGTAGTTGCCGCTGAAGGAGCAGCATTAACAGTTATTCCCGTTGACGAAGAAAGTCCTGCTGATGGTGACCAAACATAAGTTGATGCGCCGCTCGCGGAAAGAACCAAAGAATCTCCTCCCAAGCAGAATGTTCCTGTTGTCGGAGTAACCGCAACAGTTGGCAAAGCATTCACAACAACCGAAACTTCATTTGATACAGCACTTACCGGTCCAACTGAACATGTAACCTGAAGAACGTAATAGTATGTACCGGCACTCATGGTTCCTGTAGTGTAGGAAGTGGTGTTAGCTCCGGATCCACCTGAAACGTTGGTATAAGGACCACCGGAAACTGTAGCTACTTGCCACTGATAAGTAATACCTCCGCCAACAGTAGCACCGCTTGAAGACATATTAACTGTCTGACCTGCGCATATTGCGGAAGAAGCTATAGTTGCAGTTCCTCCATTAGCACCGGAACACAAAGCCTGTGTATATTCATCAGCACCGATATCAGGCGTAGTAACACTTCTTGTTGCATTGTCATAGTCAATTGTAACAGAGTTTACAACACCTCGCCCGTCAAGATCTGCAACGTTTGGCGCAGCCAGGTTTACATGGAGATCACTGTTTGAAGTGAATGGTGCCGCAACCGAAGATGCCCATGAAGCGTTATCATTCGTTCCTGCAACGTTAAGTGTAGACGTGTAAGAACGCGAGTTTGTTGCAGGAGCTGTTGCAGCCTGAATGAAATTCGCGGATGTGTACAGATTTGCTGTAGAATAAGTCGTACTTATCTGAAGTATACCTGATTGCCCGGATGTCGTACCGTCATAATAGAAATTATTATTCAGGGTAAGGTTCATACCAGATGTAGCACCTGATGGCAGATATAAACTTACAGACGCCACGGTTGTTGTACCGCCCGTCATTGTATTCACTAATACGTTATTTGTAACTGTACAGTTGAATTGGCCAGTACTCCCGATAGCTAATGCAGAAGAAAGCAAAGAGGAGTTAGCCGTACCGATTCGCGCACCGTACATATTAACGCTGTTATACGTTATCGTATGACCGCTACCCGAGATAACACGAATTCCAAAAACTCCAAAAGTTGTAGAGAAGGCAAAGCCCCCGCTCATATCATGGTTAATTCCGGAAACAAAGTTATTACTCACAATGTGGTTGTTACCTGCGCCCAAATTAATTCCATACGCACCATACGTTCCAGTGTTCGAGTTGATGACGTTAGTGATATTGTTACGGGTTACAACGGCACCCGTGGTGTTTGCGCTCGATTCACCGATAAATATTCCTTGTGTTGAGGTAGGAACAAAAAAGCCGATATTCTGAATAGTGTTAGTACTGATTGTTGCCGAACTGAATCCGCTTACAGAAATACCACGAGCATAAACGCTAGTTGTCCCTGGCGTAGCGCTTCCGATGATATTGTCCGTTACTGACAATCCTGTCGCCACGGTTGTAGCACCCCCATTTACCGCAATTCCTCTTGCGCAAGCATTAATCTGATTATTCTGTACTTGAAAATTCAATGCCGTCTGTCCACCTGCTATTGCAGCTGTAACCGAAGTAACTGCATTCGGCGCCGTTGTGGCCGATACAGTTGAAGCATTAGGACCGACAAAAATCCCGAATGTTGTATTCTCAGAACCAATAGTACTCGAAGCCGATGCAACATTTCCTCCGGGTGCATTTCCGTTAATGATACAGTTGCGCACGATGTTATTGTCTGCCGTTAATACAACAGTTGACAACGCAACACGAATAACCGAATTGTACGGAGTAGTAGCTGCAGCCGTATTCGTAAGTGTAAGGTTACGGTTGATACCACCGGTGTTCGGGTTATCTCCATCTATTGTCACATTATCAGCACCATTTAATTCGATCAATCCGCGACCTGTTGCTGTCGGACCGGAAATGGTTACGCCATCTACAATCGGTTGAATTGTAACACTCGTGTACGATGCAGCACCTGCACCGCTTGAGTTTAAAACACACGGTCCGGCTTCCGTAGTTGAAGCACCGATTCCAACTCCGATCACACCTTGGTGTGTTCCGGCATTGATCGCTTGAAAAGCCAAATCAACGGTGGCATACACCGTAGGCCCTGGATTACCCGCCGTAGCTACTACAGTAACTTGAGCATTTGAAGTGGAAGCTACAAATAATGTGGCTGCTCCAATGAAAGCACTTCTGAGTAAATTTCTTTTTTTCATTACAAATGATGTTGTTTTATTAAGCTTATTTCACACTTAATTGAGGTTGGCGAAGTTAAGAAATCTGTACGTTCAATATTACATTACCGGCGACTTTCTGATGTATTTCAACGACCAGCCTCCAAAAAACTCCTCCAGACTGAAAAATATCGTTTTATCAGCCGTTTTGAATGACCCACTGCCATGTCGGCCGACAGGCCGCATTGAAGGGTCCGAAACCCTTGGAGGGTCTCAACCCTTGTAGTATCTTTTTAGGTTGACTTCAGACTTTAGTAACTTTATCCGCGCAAGTCGAGATCAATCCCGAAACTCATCTTCATTCCTGCACCAAACACCAAATTGAGGAGCGTCCTCTACCGTCTAAAGTCTACAGTCTAACGCCTATCATATATGCCCATCGATAAAAAACGCATCCCTCAAGCCGGAGAAACCGTTTACCGCCGAGGCGATAGTCAATGTACATCTATGTATCTGGAACGCGTAGTTACACGCGACAACATTCAATACGCATGGTGTGTGTGGACAGACTATGAACTCTTCGATGATGAATTAATCAGTCAGGATCGCGAAAAAGAATTTTTACTCAGCGAGCTGACGGTATATGCTTCGGAAGCGAAGGGAGTGTGAAACACTTTCATCCTGACAATATTCCCGGAAGAATTAATATCAAATAAAAAACGCCGCAATCTCTTGCGGCGTTTTCATTTTTATAGAGTGAAATCGAGAGCTTACGCCTCCTCTTCCATCGTCTCTTTCTTCGCTGCCATGAGGCGTTCGAATTCTTCCTTCGAACCAACCACAAGCTTCTCGTATGTACGCAAGCCTGTACCTGCAGGAATCAAGTGACCTACAATTACGTTTTCCTTCAGACCGTTCAGGTGATCCTGCTTGCCGTTTACAGCAGCTTCGTTCAACACCTTTGTTGTCTCCTGGAACGACGCAGCAGATACCCATGAGTTTGTCTGCAACGACGCACGTGTGATACCCTGAAGAATCTGTGATGATGTTGCAGGAACTGCATCACGCGCTTCAACCAATTTCTGGTCTTTACGCTTCAACATGGAATTCTCATCGCGCAAACGACGTGCAGAGATGATCTGTCCTGCTTTGAAGCTCTGTGAATCGCCCGGATCCACAACAACTTTCTTAGCGAACAAACGATCGTTCTCTTCCATGAAGTCTGCCTTGTTCGCAATCTGCGTTTCAAGGAACATTGTATCACCCGGATCAACGATTTCAACTTTACGCATCATTTGACGTACAATTACCTCAAAGTGCTTATCGTTGATTTTTACACCCTGCAAACGATATACTTCCTGTACTTCGTTAACAAGATACTCCTGAACCGCAGTTGGTCCTTTGATTGCAAGAATATCACCAGGGCTGATTGATCCGTCAGAGAGTGATTCACCCGCACGGATGAAGTCATTCTCCTGTACAAGGATGTGCTTAGACAATGGAACAAGATATGTCTTGCGCTCACCAGTACGTGATTCAACCATCACCTCACGGTTACCACGCTTGATTTTTCCGAATGTAACAACACCATCGATCTCGGAAACCACAGCAGGATTGCTTGGGTTACGCGCTTCGAACAATTCAGTAACACGTGGAAGACCACCCGTGATATCGCCGGACTTACCAACCGCGCGAGGGATCTTAACGAGGATCTGACCTGCTTCGATTTTCTGTCCGTCATCAATTACGATATGTGCAGCTACCGGAATGTTGTATGTCTTCAACACATCCGAACCGCTCATGATACGCATTGACGGGTTCTTCGTTTTATCTTTTGTTTCGATGATTACTTTCTCACGGAAGCCGGTCTGTTCGTCAGACTCCTCACGGAATGTAATACCTTCTTCAATGTGTTCGAACTCGATCTTACCACCGAACTCCGAAACGATCACCGCGTTGTACGGATCCCATTCGCAGATGGTCTGACCTTTCTTCACAGTTTCTCCGTTCTTCACGAACAGAATTGAACCGTAAGGAACGTTACCGGTTGTAAGAACGATGCCCGTGTTCACATCAGAGATTCTCATCTCTGCAGAACGTCCGATCACCACTTCCTGAACACCCTCTTCTGTCTTACGCTTCACTGTACGGAGTTCATCCATTTCGATAACACCGTCATATTTCGCTTCGAGTTTCGAAGACGCAGCAGAACCACCCGCAACACCACCAACGTGGAATGTACGAAGTGTAAGCTGTGTACCCGGCTCACCGATTGACTGTGCTGCAATTACACCAACAGATTCACCTTGCTGAACCATGCGGCCCGTAGCGAGGTTACGTCCGTAGCATTTCGCACATACACCTTGCTTCGATTCGCAAGTGAGTACTGAACGGATTTCAAGTGCTTCGATTGCAGAGTTCTCAATGCGTGTTGCATACTCCTCAGTGATCTCACGACCTGATTCGATAATAAGATCTCCTGACTGTGGATCGTATACGTCATGCACTGTTGTACGTCCGAGAATACGATCGTAAAGTGATTCAACAACTTCATCACTCTTTTTGAGTGCAGTTGCAACAAGACCACGTAACGTACCGCAATCACTATCAGTGATAACAACGTCCTGAGCAACGTCAACCAAACGACGAGTGAGGTAACCCGCATCCGCCGTTTTAAGAGCTGTATCGGCAAGACCTTTACGCGCACCGTGAGTTGAAATGAAGTACTCAAGAATCGAAAGACCTTCTTTGAAGTTTGAAATAACCGGGTTCTCGATGATCTCTCCACCTGCAGAACCTGCTTTAGAAGGTTTCGCCATCAAACCGCGCATACCACCGAGCTGCTTGATCTGTTCTTTAGATCCACGCGCACCGGAATCAAGCATCATGTACACAGGGTTGAAGCCCTGACGATCTGATGACAACTGATCCAATACTCTCTTTGTGATACGGTTGTTTGTATGTGTCCAGATGTCGATGATCTGGTTGTAACGCTCGTTGTTGGTAATGAAGCCCATGTTATAGTTCGACTTCACTTCCTCAACCTGTTCGTTCGCTTCAGCAATCATCTTTTCCTTCTCTTCAGGAACGATGATATCACCAAGGTTGAACGACAGACCGCCACGGAATGCCATTGTAAATCCGAGTTGCTTGATATCATCAAGGAACTTCGCAGTTGCAGCCATTCCGGTTTCTTTCAATACATAACCGATGATGTCACGAAGTGATTTCTTCGTCAACAATTCATTGATGTAACCTGCATCGAAAGGAACAACCTGGTTGAAGAGAATTCGTCCGAGTGTTGTTTCAATAACTTTAGAAACAAGCTGTCCGTTTTCATCTTTATGATTCGGAACTTTCACTTTTACAAATGCATTCAGCTCAACACGTCCTTCGTTGTACGCGATGATTGCTTCTTCAGCATTGTAGAAAGTCAATCCCTGACCTTTAACTGTAATCTTGTCGTCGGTCTTCTTCCCTTTGGTCATGTAGTACAGACCAAGAACCATGTCCTGTGAAGGAACCGTGATAGGAGCACCGTTCGCAGGGTTAAGGATGTTGTGAGAAGCAAGCATCAACAATTGTGCTTCAAGGATAGCAGCGTTTCCGAGTGGAACGTGTACCGCCATCTGGTCACCGTCGAAGTCAGCGTTGAACGCAGTACATACGAGCGGGTGAAGCTGAATTGCTTTTCCTTCGATAAGTTTTGGCTGGAAAGCCTGAATACCGAGACGGTGAAGTGTCGGAGCGCGGTTCAAAAGAACCGGGTGACCTTTCAATACGTTCTCGAGAATATCCCATACAACAGCGTCTTTGCGGTCAACGATTTTCTTCGCCGACTTCACTGTTTTTACAATTCCTCTTTCAATGAGTTTGCGGATAATAAACGGCTTGAACAATTCTGCCGCCATATCTTTCGGAAGACCGCACTCATGCAGTTTCAACTCAGGACCTACGACGATTACTGAACGTGCAGAATAGTCAACACGCTTACCGAGGAGGTTCTGACGGAAACGACCTTGCTTACCTTTCAGTGAGTCAGAGAGTGACTTCAGAGCACGGTTCGATTCTGTTTTAACTGCGTTTGATTTACGTGAGTTATCGAACAATGAATCCACCGCTTCCTGAAGCATACGCTTCTCGTTACGGAGAATCACATCCGGAGCTTTGATTTCGATCAAACGCTTCAGACGGTTGTTACGGATGATAACACGACGATACAAATCGTTCAAGTCAGATGTAGCGAAACGGCCGCCATCCAGTGGAACGAGTGGACGAAGTTCAGGTGGAATAACCGGAACAACTTTGATGATCATCCACTCAGGACGGTTCTCTACATTCTTGTTCGCCTGACGGAATGCCTCAACAACCTGAAGACGCTTGAGCGCTTCATTCTTACGCTGCTGAGAAGTTTCGTTACCGGCTTTGTGACGAAGTTCGTAAGACAACTCATCCAGTTTCGTGCGCTGCAAAAGATCATACAGTGCTTCAGCACCCATCTTCGCAATGAACTTATTCGGATCTGAATCGTCAAGATATTGGTTCTCTTTCGGAAGTGTCTCGAGGATTTCGAGATACTGATCTTCCGTAAGGAAATCCATGTGATTGATTCCGTCTGCTGCTTTTACTCCGGCGTTGATTACAACGTAACGCTCGTAGTAAATGATCATGTCCATCTTCTTTGTCGGAAGACCGAGAAGATAACCGATCTTGTTCGGCAATGAACGGAAATACCAGATGTGCGCAACAGGAACTGTAAGGCTGATATGGCCCATACGTTCGCGACGCACTTTCTTCTCTGTTACTTCAACACCGCAACGGTCGCAAACAATACCCTTATAACGGATACGCTTGTACTTTCCGCAATGACATTCCCAATCCTTAACAGGACCGAAAATGCGTTCGCAGAACAAACCATCACGCTCCGGCTTATACGTACGGTAGTTGATGGTTTCCGGCTTGAGAACTTCTCCGCTTGAACGCTCGAGAATGGATTCCGGAGAAGCCAGACTGATCGTAATCGTCGAGAAGTTGCTCTTTACTTTGACATCTTTTCTGAATGACATCTTTTCCTTTTTTATTGGTGAGTGTGGTGTCGCGACTTACGTCTTGACACCACACGAACTCTAATTAGTCTAAGCTCACATTAAGTGCGAGACCACGCAACTCGTGCAACAATACGTTGAACGATTCCGGAATTCCCGGTGTCGGCATGTTTTCACCTTTAACGATTGCTTCGTATGCCTTAGCACGTCCTACAACGTCGTCAGACTTGATCGTGAGAATTTCCTGCAGGATGTTCGAAGCACCGAATGCCTCCAACGCCCACACTTCCATCTCACCGAAACGCTGTCCACCGAACTGCGCCTTACCACCCAACGGCTGCTGAGTAATGAGCGAGTATGGTCCGATTGAACGTGCGTGCATCTTGTCATCAACCATGTGACCGAGTTTCAGCATGTAAATGATACCAACTGTCGCCGGCTGGTCAAAACGTACACCTGTTCCTCCGTCAGTCAGGAATGTACGTCCGTAACGCGGAATACCAGCCTGATCAGTATAGTGGTTGATTTCGTCAATTGTAGCACCGTCGAAGATCGGCGTTGAGAATTTCAGTCCGAGTTTCTCACCTGCCCAAGCAAGAACAGTTTCGTAAATCTGTCCAAGGTTCATACGTGAAGGTACACCAAGCGGGTTGAGTACAATGTCAACTGGTGTTCCGTCATCGAGGAACGGCATTTCTTCTTCGCGAACGATACGAGCAACAATACCCTTGTTACCGTGACGTCCTGCCATCTTATCACCAACTTTCAGTTTACGTTTCTTAGCAATGTAAACTTTAGCAAGCTGCACAATTCCGGCTGGTAATTCATCACCTACCTGAAGTGCAAACTTCTTGCGCTTATAAACACCACCAAGATCGTTGAACTTGATATTGAAGTTGTGAAGGATCGTGCGAACTGCATCCGTTGATTCCTGATCTGTTGTCCACTTTGATGGATTCACATTCATGAAATCAATCTTCTCGAGAACTTTCGCAGAGAACTTCGTTCCTTTTGAAACAACTTCTTCTTTCAGGTTATTGAAAATACCTGCACAAGTTTTTCCATTAAGAACTTCATTAAGTTTCTCAATGAGGATTGCACGAAGTGCTGCCTCTTCAACTGCCTGTTCTTTGTCAAGCTTCTCAACGAGTGTTTTCTCGTCTGCTTTCGCTTTCTTGTCTTTGATAGCGCGTGAGAAAAGTTTTTTATCAATGATCACTCCGCGGATTGAAGGCGGAACTTTCAATGAAGCATCTTTTACATCACCTGCTTTATCACCGAAGATTGCACGGAGGAGTTTCTCTTCCGGTGAAGGATCAGTTTCTCCTTTCGGAGTGATCTTACCGATAAGGATGTCTCCTTCTTTCACTTCAGCTCCTACGCGGATCAATCCGTTCTCATCGAGATCTTTTGTCGCTTCTTCTGAAACGTTCGGAATGTCAGCAGTAAGTTCTTCCAAGCCGCGTTTCGTATCACGCACTTCCATTACGTATTCATCAATGTGAATAGAAGTGAAAATATCGTCACGAACAACTTTCTCGGAAATAACGATCGCATCCTCGAAGTTGTAACCTTTCCAAGGCATGAATGCCACTTTCAGGTTGCGTCCGAGTGCAAGTTCACCGTTCATTGTTGCGTATCCTTCGCAAAGGATCTGACCGAGTTTCACTTTATCACCTTTTTTCACCATCGGGCGAATGTTGATGCAAGTGCTTTGGTTGGTCTTACGGAACTTGGTGAGTTTGTATGATTTCACGTCGTCTTCGAAACTCAGAAGACGATCGCGATCCGTACGGTTATAACGGATTACGATTTCGTTAGCATCAACGTATTCAACAACACCTTCGCCTTCAGCAGCTGCAAGAACGCGGGAGTCGCGGGCAACAAGTCCTTCGAGACCGGTACCAACAATCGGAGCCTGCGGACGCAGAAGCGGAACAGCCTGGCGCTGCATGTTTGATCCCATGAGTGCACGGTTGGCGTCATCGTGTTCGAGGAACGGAATGAGTGACGCCGCAATAGATGCAATCTGGTTCGGAGCAACGTCCATCAATGCGAGATCTGTAGGTTCTACTACAGGGAAGTCGCCTTCGAAACGTGCTTTGATACGCTGATCATGGAAATTACCTTTCTCATCGAGACCGGCATTTGCCTGAGCAATGATTTTCTGATCTTCTTCTTCAGCAGTCAGGTAAATCACAGGCTTGTTTACATCTGCTTTACCGTTTGAAACTGTACGGTAAGGCGTTTCTATAAATCCGAGCTTGTTGATTTTCGCGTAAACGCAAAGTGAAGAGATCAAACCGATGTTCGGACCTTCCGGAGTTTCGATTGTACACAAACGACCGTAGTGCGTGTAGTGAACGTCACGAACCTCGAAGCCTGCGCGTTCGCGGGAAAGACCACCTGGCCCGAGCGCAGAGAGACGACGCTTGTGCGTGATCTCCGCCAACGGGTTGGTCTGATCCATGAACTGTGAAAGCTGGTTGGTTCCGAAGAATGAATTGATAACGGAAGAGAGTGTCTTCGCGTTGATAAGATCAGTCGGAGTAAATACTTCGTTATCGCGAACGTTCATACGCTCACGGATAGTACGCGCCATACGAGCGAGACCAACACCGAACTGAGAATATAATTGTTCACCAACGGTACGAACACGGCGGTTTGACAAGTGATCAATATCATCGATATCGGCCTTGGAGTTGATGAGCTCGATCAGATACTTGATAATCGCAATGATGTCGTCTTTGGTAAGAACTCGTGTCTCTGCAGAAGTCTCCATTTTGAGCTTCTTGTTCAGACGGTAACGCCCAACTTCACCGAGATCATAACGTTTGTCGGAGAAGAAGAGTTTGTCAATGATACCGCGAGCAGTTTCCTCATCCGGTGGTTCTGCGTTACGCAACTGACGATAGATGTGCTCTACCGCTTCTTTCTCGGAGTTGGAAGTATCTTTCTGGAGAGTGTTATAGATGATGGAGTAATCAAGGTTCGCAGCATCTTCCTTGTGCAGGATGATGGACTTCACGTTCGCGTCAACGATGAGATCAACATGGCTGTTCTCAAGGATTGTTTCGCGATCAATGATTACTTCGTTTCGCTCAATGGAAACAACTTCACCTGTATCCTCGTCAACGAAATCTTCCACCCATGTTTTCAAAACACGTGCAGCAAGTTTACGTCCGATAACCGCTTTGAGTCCGGCTTTAGACACTTTCACTTCATCAGCAAGACCGAAAAGTTCAAGAATCTGTTTGTCGCTTTCCCAACCGATTGCGCGGAGAAGAGTTGTAACAGGAAGTTTTTTCTTACGGTCGATATACGCATACATGACATTGTTGATGTCAGTTGCGAATTCGATCCACGACCCTTTGAACGGAATCACACGCGCCGAGTACAATTTTGTACCGTTAGCGTGACGGCTCTGTCCGAAGAACACACCAGGTGAACGGTGAAGCTGAGAAACGATTACGCGCTCAGCACCGTTGATAACGAAAGTAGCGCGCGGAGTCATGTACGGGATAGTTCCCAAATACACGTCCTGCACGATTGTTTCGAAATCTTCGTGTTCAGGGTCTGTACAATAGAGTTTCAGTTTTGCCTTCAGCGGAACGCTGTAAGTAAGACCGCGCTCAATACACTCATCAAGTGAGTAGCGAGGCGGATCTACAAAATAGTCGAGGAATTCGAGGACGAAATTGTTACGCGCGTCTGAGATCGGGAAGTTTTCGGAGAAAACTTTGAACAGACCTTCGTCCTGGCGGTTTTCGCTGGTAGTTTCCAGCTGGAAGAAATCCTGGAATGATTTCAATTGAATCTCCAGGAAATCCGGGTAATCAATCTGCACTTTGCTTTTCGCAAAGTTGATTCGTTGCTGTTTATTTTTTGTTTCCAAGGCCTAGGATAATTAATGTGTGAAACGAAGACACTGTAAGCAACAAAGGGTTCAGACCTGTCCCACGTGTACACGCGGGAACCAGGTCTAAACCTTTAAAAGCGGGAGAGCTGAGAATTACTTAACCTCAACTTCAGCACCTGCTTCAGTCAATTGCTTCTTGATGTCTTCCGCAGTAGCTTTATCAACACCTTCTTTGAGTGGCTTCGGAGCCTGATCAACGAGGTCTTTCGCTTCTTTCAGACCGAGACCTGTAAGGTCTTTCACGATTTTCACAACAGCGAGTTTGTTACCGCCACCGCTCTTCAAGATTACGTCGAACGTAGTCTTTTCAGCAGCAGCTCCGCCACCGTCACCACCAGCAGCTACAACAACTGCAGCAGCAGCCGGCTCGATGCCGTAATCGTTTTTCAGAATGTCAGCAAGGTCTTTCACTTCTTTTACTGTGAGGTTAACAAGCTGTTCAGCAAATGCTTTAACGTCTGCCATTTTTTTATTTGTTTTTGAGATTTGTTTAAACTGAGAATAATTTGTTGTTCAATTTGAGTCCTGACTCACCAATTGGTTAAGCCGGGTTTTCAGCAGATGCTTCCGCACCTCCCTCTTTTTTCTCTGCGTTCTGAACGAGTCCTGAGATCACGTTGCGAGCCGGAGCCATGAGTGCAGCAACTACGTCTGCAATCATTTCGTTCTTCGACTTGATCGCTGCGAGTCCGTCAAGCTGATCATCACCGATGTAAACACTCTGTTCAACATAAGCCGCTTTCAATACCGGCTTTTTGTTCTTCCTGCGGAACTCTTTAATGAGTTTTGCCGGAGCTGCACTTGAGTCAGAGAACATGATAGATGTTGAACCTTTCAACGCAACGTACATTGGAGAGAACTCACTGTCGTTAGTGCGCTCCAAAGCTTTACGAAGCAAAGTGTTCTTTACAACAATCAGCTTGATTTGCTTTTCAAAACACGCTCTTCTCAGAGCACTCGTCTGTTCAGACGGCAATTCTGAAGTATCTGCCAGATAAAAGTTCTTGCATTCTGCAAGTCTACCTGCGAGATCTTCGATGCTTTGTGTTTTTTCCTGTTTATTCATTTGAGATTCATTTTACGGCCGAGCCGTCAATGGATTATGCAAGCGTTTTACTTTCGATCTGAACACTAGAGCTCATTGTGCTGGAGAGAAAAAGACTCTTCACATATGTGCCTTTCGCAGAAGCAGGCTTCAGTTTCATGATCGTCTGAAGAATTTCGTTCGCGTTGTCAGCGAGTTTATCAGTCGAGAAAGAAACTTTTCCTACAGGAACGTGAATGATTCCGGCTTTATCAACCTTGAAGTCAATCTTACCTGCTTTTGATTCTTTCGTTGCTTTTGCAACATCCATTGTAACGGTTCCGGTTTTCGGGTTTGGCATCAATCCGCGAGGACCGAGAACTTTACCGAGAGCACCGACTTTACCCATCATGCTTGGAGTTGTGATAATCACGTCAACATCAGTCCAACCTTCACGGATTTTAGTGATGTAATCATCTCCTCCAACGTGGTCAGCTCCGGCAGCTTTTGCCTCAGCTTCTTTGTCAGGTGTACAGATTACAAGCACGCGAACATTTTTACCTGTTCCATGCGGAAGGGAAACTGATCCACGAACCATTTGGTTCGCTTTACGCGGGTCAACGCCCAAACGGATGCTCAGATCCACTGATGCGTCGAACTTCGTTGTGGAAATCTCCTTAACGATCTTAGCCGCCTCAGCAACGCCGTACGCTTTAGTAGCGTCGTACTTTGCCATAGCAGCTTTTCTTTTTTTGGCGATTTTAGCCATCGTACTGATTTTGTGACGTTCAAACGTCCTTCGACAATTCTCGGGACTCCGTCTGGTTTAACTTCTGAGATTACTTCGTGAGCGGATTCGCACCCGTAATCGCAACACCCATACTGCGTGCTGTACCTGCTACCATGCTCATTGCTGATTCGATGGTAAAGCAGTTCAGATCCGGCATTTTGGTTTCTGCGATTGTACGCACCTGATCCCAAGTGATAGATCCCGCTTTTTTGCGGTTTGATTCACCTGAACCGGACTGGATTTTAGCATGCTCCTTAATCTGGATCGCTACCGGTGGAAGTTTGATAATAAATTCAAACGACTTATCACT
>JBJOKQ010000082.1:0-14186 GCA_046046005.1 Bacteroidota bacterium
ATACAACGTAATTACAAAAATGGCGCAAAGCTAAACTCATAATTTTCGGAAATCCAAATTTCATTACCTGTTCACAAGACTTACCGTAGGTAAATTTTTCGAAAGAGGCCAGCTATCTGAGCATCCGCATATTTGCACATCTGAGTATCATAGTGTAATTTTCGCCTTCACAAAACAACAACTAACCCATGCCCATCTTCTACATCATTCTCGGCGTTTTCGGCTTCCTCGTGTTACTGCTATCATTCGTAACCATTCAGCAAGGAACCGTTGGAATCACCACCATTTTCGGAAAGTACAGCCGCACGCTTTATCCGGGACTGAATTTTAAAATTCCATTCATTGAACGTGTGTTCAAGAGAATTTCCGTTCAGAACCGTTCCGTGGAACTTGGCTTTCAGGCCGTAACCATTGACCAGGCGAATGTGAACTTCACTGCAATGTTGCTTTATTCTGTGTTGAACAGTGATGAGGTGAACGTTAAGAACGTAGCATTTAAATTCGTTAACGATCAGAACTTCATGGCGGCACTCATCCGCTCCGTAGAAGGATCTGTGCGTGCATTTGTTGCTACTAAAAAACAATCCGAAATTCTTTCACTTCGTCACGAAACAGTGGCAATGGTAAAAGATCAGTTGGATCAAACTTTGGAATCTTGGGGATATCACCTCATCGACTTGCAGTTGAATGATATTACGTTTGATGAAGAAGTAATGCGCTCCATGGCTAAAGTTGTTGCATCCAGCAACCTTAAGGCCGCAGCTGAAAACGAAGGTCAGGCACTCCTGATTACCAAAACCAAGGCTGCTGAAGCGGAAGGTAACGCAATCAAAATTGCAGCGCAGGCAGAGAAAGAAGCTGCACAGCTTCGCGGTCAGGGTGTTGCTTTGTTCCGTGAAGAAGTCGCAAAAGGTATGAGTCACGCAGCGAAAATGATGCAGGATTCCAACCTCGATGCATCACTCATTCTCTTCTCTATGTGGACAGAAGCCGTTAAGAACTTCGCTGAGCATGGAGAAGGCAACGTGATCTTCCTCGACGGATCAACAGAAGGAATGCAGAAAACCATGCGTGAAATGATGGCCATTTCAAACATGGATTTGAAGAACAAAAAGTAATTCCGTTCGGTACTTCCCGATGAACATATCGAAGCGACAGGGCATTTGTTCTGTCGCTTTTGTTATTTTTGGATACATCCAATCTCCGAAAGCCGTGAGGGCAAAGAAATCAAAACCCATTCTCACTGTTGGTCGTCGTGAAATCGTCGACTTTCCTGACTTGGGTTTATTCGGATTAACAGCAAAGATTGATACGGGCGCAAACACAACAGCATTGCATTGTCACCATGTGCGCGTTGAAGATGGCGTTCTTTATTTCCGGCTTCTCGATGAAACACATCCGGAGTATCAGGACACAGAACATCGATTCGAAAAGTTTGAACAGAAAACCATCAAGAGTTCTTTCGGAGAATCTGAAATGCGTTTTATCATTCGTACCAAAATCAGACTCGGAAAGCGAACGCTACGCGGAATCGTATCTTTAACCGACAGAGCCAACATGAAATATCCTGTTCTCATCGGAAGGCGTTTGCTGAAAAATCGCTTTCTTGTGGATGTATCCAAACTGAATAATATTTCCAGCGTCAATTCTGCCAATCAACCCCTCAAGTAATAAATCATAAATCGCAATTCCCATGCGTATCGGAATCTTATCACGCAACGCTCATCTTTATTCCACTGCACGAATTGTTGAAGCTGCTGAAAAACGCGGCCATCAGGTTCAAGTAATCGATCACCAGAAATGCGTGCTCGTAATTGAATCGAGCAAACCGCGAATCATTTACAAAGGAGAAGAACTGCCGAAGTTTGACGCCATCATTCCGCGTATCGGAGCGAGTGTAACATTTTACGGAGCTGCCGTTGTGCGACAATTCGAGCAGATGCACACATTCTCCACTTTGGAATCGCAGGCGTTGGTTCGCTCACGCGACAAACTCCGCAGCTTGCAATTGCTGGCAAAAGCAGGATTGGGAATGCCGAAGACCGCGTTCGCTTCCAATCCGAAAAACATTGATGATGTCCTGAATCAAGTTGGAGGTGCTCCGGTGGTGATCAAACTTCTTGAAGGAACTCAAGGTATCGGAGTTATTCTTGCAGAAACAAGAAACTCTGCGAAGTCGGTTATCGAAGCGTTTCTCGATGTTGAAGTGAACATTCTTGTACAGGAATTCATTGCAGAAGCGAAAGGCGCAGACATTCGTGCGTTCGTAGTAGACGGACAGATTGTAGGTGCAATGCGTCGTCAGGGCGCAGAAGGAGATTTCCGTTCAAACCTGCATCGCGGAGGAACAGCATCGGTGCTTGAACTTTCTCCGGAAGAAAAAGTTACTGCGATCAAGGCGGTTAAAAAACTCGGCCTTGTAATTGCCGGCGTTGATATGCTGCAATCGAAACGCGGACCGCTGGTGATGGAAGTGAATTCGTCTCCCGGACTTGAAGGAATCGAAGGTGCTACCGGAGTGGATATTGCTTCGAAAATCATTGAGTACGTAGAGCGCAACGAATTCCATCAGCACATTTAATTTAATCGTTCGTGTTGCGGATTGCGATTAGAAATCGGAATCTTTTTGTAACCCGAAATCAGCATTCCGAAATTTCAATGGCCAAACCATTCCACATACAAGGACAAACAATCGGACCCGGCGAACATGCTCAGGTTGTATTGAATATTTACAAACTGCCAACGCATACGCTGATTGAAATTCCCGTTTTCGTTTTCAACGGGAAAAAACCGGGACCAACGATTCTGTTCCTTGCCGGAATGCATGGTGATGAAATCAACGGAATTGAAATTGTGCGGCAGCTCATCAAGCGACAGGACGTAATGAAGCCGGAACGCGGTTGCATCGTTGCTATTCCTGTTATCAACATCATTTCTTTTCTGGCGGGCTCACGCGATCTTCCTGACGGACGCGATTTAAATCGTTGCTTCCCGGGAAGCAAGAACGGTTCACTCGGAAGCCGCATTGCATACGATCTTATTGAAACCATCATTCCGCAAATTGATTTCGGAATTGACTTTCACACCGGCGGAGCGAAGATTACCAACTTTCCGCAAATCCGTTGCGTGTTCAGCGACAAGAAAAATATTCAGCTCGCTAAAATATTTTCTGCGCCGCTCGTGCTGAATTCACCATTCCGCGACAACACGTTGCGTAAAGAAGCAGCAAACCGCGGCAAACACATCCTTGTTTTCGAAGGAGGAGAATCGCATCGTTTCGATCGCATCAGCATCGAAGAGGGCATGAAAGGTTGCCTTCGAACATTGCGTCATTTCAAAATGATTCCTCCTGATAAAAAAGCGCATGCACATCATTCAGCTCACGGACACAAAACCGTTTTTCTTCCGAAGACGGCGTGGGTGCGCGCAAAAAGTTCAGGCTTGTTTCACACTGAAAAACAGTATGGCGACAAAGTGAAGAAGGGCGATCTGCTCGGAATCATTTGCGATCCTTACGGAGAAGTTGAACATCATGTGATCGCTCCGCATTCCGGATATCTTGTCGGACTCAACAATCAACCTGTGATCAATCAAGGTGATGCGCTGATTCACATCGGAATCACTTCGTAACAGTTTATCCGAACGGATTCTCCGGTTTTTCTTTCGGGCGGTAATCTGAATTTCCTTGCGGCTTGTAATCTGTTGGTTGTTGCATTGTTTGCGGAGGCATAGTCTGATATTGATACGGCTCCTGCACTCCGCTCCATTGCTGATATTGCTGTTGCATTGCAATCATGCGTTCCTGATAACGCACTTCCCATCTTCCGGTTTTCTCTAATTCGGAAATGTATTCGCGAATGCGCATAAGATGAAACACAATGAAGATAAGTCCGATAATTCCGAAACCGTAACCTACTATCGGAATAATGGAACAACAAATGAGAATACAACCGGTTTGTCCGACTCCGCTTCCAGGTTTAGCTTCACTTGTAATGAGTCCGCGCGAGTTGAATTCTTTAACGAGCCCGTAAGCAACTGCATTCACTACCATGAACTGCCACACCAATCCGAATAAAGGAATCATGGTCAACCAAACGGAACCCGGGTTCATATTTCTGAAATCCTGAGAAACATTGTCAAGTGCCTTCGACATATTCAGCAGCCAAAGGATCATCACAAAAATTCCGCCTATGAAAAATATCAGCGACAGGATGTATGAAATCTCAATCGTGTTCATGCATTGAAGTTACCGGTTTCCGTTAAAATGAAAACGGCCCGCAACGGAATTTATGGGAATCCCGCGCAGACCGTTTCTGATTCTGCTGATAGATGAGATTACTCCGTCACCTGTATCATATGTGAAGTTGCCGCTCCGTTGTCATGCAGAATCTGTAAGATGTAATTCCCGGCTGGAAGATCGTTTACATTAATCGTATTGCGTCCGGTGTTTACGTTGCTTGTCGAAATCACTCTTCCGGAAAGATCCATGATGTTTACCACGCCGCGCGTTCCGCTGACATTTACATTGATAACGTCAGACGATTGTGTTGGATAAACATGGTCCGTAGGATTATTGATTTCATCCAAAGTTGTGATCAACGGAGGATCTGCAACAGTGAGTGTATCACCAATTACGTTCACAGATTGTGCAGCTCCGCTGTTGTCTACAACAGTAACGTTGCTTATTGTTACAGGAACATCTGTTGCATTTCCGGTTCCGGTCATTGCGGTAGTTGCCGTGAAATAAAATGTTCCGATTGTTCCGTTTCCGCTTATGTTCTGTTGATCAACGCGAGTCAATGCAACATCAACGAATCCATTTGAAGAAGAAGGATGCAACACAACCTGCATTGCGTTACCGCCAATTGTGCCGAACCATGTCGTTCCGCTTTGCATTCCAATAGATGAAGTTGCAATCTGTGCAGGATCGTAATTCAGACGGAAGGCAATTCCGTAAACATTGGTCGCAGGCAGTGCCGCATCTCCGAGAGAAAGCGTAATTGTTCCGGTAGAACCTGCTGCAATGGAATCCTGCGTAAAAGCTATTCGCAAATCAGGAACGGATGCATTGTAATCCGGCGGTATAACACGATTGGTATGTGTTTGTCCGTAATTCAATACAACGGCTTGCGTATCTATCAGTGATATAGTTCCGTCTCCGTTACAATCCACCCACTTATAATCTGTTCCGCTGAGTAAAGTTTGTCCCCATGGAGTTGACGGTTGACCGATCCATGTAAGTGAAGCATTAGGACGAGTTGTTCCCGTTGCTCCGTTTGCAATTCCGATATCGAGAATGTCAACGTTATCCGCAACTGCATCATCGTTCGCATCTCCCGGCCAAACATAATCACAGGAGTCTGTCATCAGAATTCCCGTGCTGGTAGTCGTACATCCGTTCGCATCTCCAACTGTACATGTATATGTTGTTCCGGACATAAGACCGAATGTCGGATTGTTCGTTGTATTTCCGGGAACCCAAGAGTAAGTCAACGCACCGGGCGCTGTTATTGCAATAGAACCGTTGCTTTGGTTGCAGGTTGCGGGCGTCACCGTAAACGATGTGATACTTGGTCCATTGGTAACATTAAGCGTAACAATATTGTTCGCCACGCATCCGTTAGCGTCAGTAACAGTAAGTGTGTAATTAATTCCAGTTAGAGGCTGACAAGTCATACTGCAACCCATTGTACTCGTAACGTACGTCATAGGTGACCAATTACAAGTGTATGGCGGCGTTCCTCCGATTGGGTTCGCATTAATTGTAACTGTGGATCCGGAACAAATTGTTGAAGGAGGCGGAACTATGCCGGTCGAAATCATTGTCGGCTGCGTAATAACACAAGTCTGCGTTGCTGTTCCCGAATTGGAGTCGGTAACGGTTACTGTGTATGTTCCCGGACACAATCCGGTGGCAGTAGCCGTAGTCATCATCGCGGGCGCCCAACTATATGTGTAAGGTGGCGTTCCTCCTGTAGGAGTTGCTGTTGCAGTGCCGTTGCAGGAAGAATTACAGCTTACATTGGTAACTGTAACTCCAATACCGATCTGCGCACTTAAAGTAACGCCGCTTAAGCACAAAAATAGGAGTAGAAATTTCTTCATGTGTTTTGTATAAATCAGAAGCCTCGATTCGATAGAACACGATGATTTCCGAGATTGATTAAGAATGTTTGCCTTGAGAAAGGTAATTCATTCCGTTGTCAACTGCAAAATGTCAATATCATTTTCACGTCCAAAAAGAGAAATTCGCTTATCTTTCTGCTCTGTGAAAATGCGCATCTTTTACTTCATCTCTGCTCTGATTTTCGTGCTCGCTCTTACACCGGCATGCAATCATCAACGCGTTTGCGCGGGGTTGAATTCCACTACCGGAACGGCTAATTCTCCGAAAAAAGCGAGAAAGAGTATGCGCGGTAGCACCATGCGCTCTCCGGGAGAATTTTCAGCACGCGACAGACAGCGTCAACGTTTGAAAAGTAAAAAGGCGAGAAGCAAAACATCTTCTGGCGGACTTCGAGGAAAAGGTCGCGGCTACAAAAGAGGATTCAGTTTCAGAATACGGATCGGGAATGGAAGTGCAAGCGGATCCGGAACCGGCGGTGTGAAATTCTGATCACATCACGGAGATTTATGACACATCACATCACAATCTATACTGACGGTTCATCACGCGGCAATCCGGGCCCCGGCGGTTATGGAATTGTATTTCTCGCAGGAAATAAAATGAAAGAAGCTTCTGCGGGTTATCGATTGACAACCAACAACAGAATGGAATTGCTCAGCGTGATCGTTGCACTTGAAACTCTGAAAGGGCATGGTCATCATGTAACGGTTGTTTCCGATTCGAAATATGTTGTCGACAGTATCAACCAGAAATGGGTTTGGGGCTGGGTGCAAAAGAATTTCAAAGGAAAAAAGAACCGTGATCTTTGGGAGAGATTTCTCGAAATCTGGCCGAAACATCACGTGAAAATGCAATGGGTGAAAGGTCACGCCGACAACCCGTTCAACGAAAAATGTGATCAACTGGCTGTTGCCGCAGCATTGGGAAAAGATCTGCTCGTTGATGAAGGATATGAAACTCTTGCAGAATAACAAGAGCTTCCTTTCCAACTGCTTTATTTTACAATCTTCTTGCGCTTCGCATCGGCAACGTCCGACATTCTGAGTGCTTCTGCCCGATCCTGTTTCAACGCATCTATTCGCGGATTGCTTTTCTTCTCTCCGCCGAGTTTTTCAATTTTATCGGTAAGCTCCGTTACGCGACCAATATAAGCGCCGCTCAATCGCATCATCATTCTGTCGCAGGAATTCTTTGTGCCTGCAGAACAACTTCTGTTTGCAAATGCCACAATTCCATCCAAAGATTTCTCAGCTCGCTCTCCGTCGCAACGCATGATAAACTGCGAATAAGAATATAAAAACTGTTGCGCATATCCTCCATACATTGAATTGAGCGTTTTCTCAAACCATTCCTGCTGTTCATTGCCGCCGCAAATAGAATATGCTCTTGCCAAAGCCAGCTTAATCTGTCTGTGATTTTCTCCTTCGTACTTCTTCCCTAACTCCAACATCTCTTTAGGAGAATAATCAGCAAGCACTTCCAATGCTGCACCGAATACGCTGAAAGAAGAATCCTTCAAAGCTTCACGTGCTGATGCAATTGCCAATGTGGTGTCTTTTGCTTCCGCCAGAATATACAAAGCGGCTGTACGAACCGATGATGAAGAATCTGACTTGATCAGTTTCTGCAATGAAGGAGCGATGGAATCAGCGATCATCACAGAACGATAAATCGCGCCTTCGCGTATCGCCCAGTCTACATCATTGATTGCTTCCGCAATTACTTTCTTGCCGATTGCAGATGGCTGTCTTCTGTAAGTAAATCCGTCAATTGCTTCAATCTTATCCATGTAACATGTTGCATGATGATACTGGAACGCCCATTCTTCGTCGGTATGACGATCAGTTTTCCAAGCTAATGTTCTCTTCTGTACATCTACATTCACCAGATCAGGCTTCTGAGAGCAATCAAAACGGAAAGTGTCGCACTTCGAGTCGCATACAATCGATTCGCGTTTCGCTTTCCCGTTCACATACACATCAACTTCAAACGGCAGACGGAAAACAGGAATTCCCTTTGCAAAATCCTGTGTCTGTTTAATGATCACGACCTGTTCTTTCATTTTCTCATTCCACTGATAAGAAATATCCAGAACAGGATGTCCGCCATGCATGAACCACTGATCGAAAAACCAGTTCAGATCTCTGCCTGTCGTTTTTTCAAATGCCAGACGCAAATCAGCGATCTCTGCCGATTGAAATTTATTCGTTTCCAGATACAATTTCAGTGAAGCGAAGAATGCATCATCGCCAACTTCCTGACGAAGCATATGCAAAACCTGTCCGCCTTTGTTGTATGAATGCGCGTCGAACATGTCTTCCTGCGAATCGTAATTGAAACGAATGAGTGGTTCTTGTTTGCCGGGAAAGTCAGACGATTTAAAATACATGCCGGATTCAAACCAATATCCTTGTCGCGATTGATAATGCGATTGATCTGCATATGGTTTGCCGTATTTGTATTCGCGCCACAAATACTCACCGTACGTTGCGAATGATTCATTCAGCGGAAGATTGGACCACGATTCTGATGTTACATAATCGCCGAACCATTGGTGAAACAGTTCGTGTGAAATGTAATCTTCATAAGATCCATCAATCATTTCACGTTTGTCCATCTGCAGAAAATCGCTGTGCAATGTTGCTGTGGTATTTTCCATCGCGCCGGAAACATATTCGCGGGCACAGATTTGAGAATATTTCGCCCAAGGATAATCTACTCCGAGTTTCTTCGAAAAGAATTCCATCATTTCAGGAGTGTTTCCGAAAATAGCGCGCGCATCTTTCTCAAATTCCGGTTCTACATAATAACTCACTTCTTTTCCGCGCCACTGATCTTTCACCACTTTGAAATTTCCTCCGGCCATCATCACCAGATACGGCGCATGAGGCAAATCCATTCTCCAATGATCTGTTTTGAATCCGTCAGGATCAACAACTGATGAAATCAGAATTCCGTTCGACAGCGTTACCATTCCGGCATCAACTTTCATCGTAATCTCGGATGTCATTCTTTCATTCGGACGATCAATCGTCGGAAACCACGCGCTGCTTGCCTGTGTTTCTCCTTGCGTCCAGAATTGTTTCGGCACATTCGGATCGGTGTTGTCCGGATTGATCAGATACAATCCGCGATCATCAGATATTGCCGCGCTTCCGCCCTTCTTGAGTTCATTCGGCTTTGCAACGTAATCAATAATGAAAGTAAATGTTTCATTTCTGCTGAACGTTTTGCCCAATTGCACTTTGATGACATCCTGCTCATAACTATAAGTCGGCCTGATGGTATCTTTTCGCGTTCCCGAAACCATGCGCAGATTCTTAATCTCCATTCCGCGTGCATCAAGTTCCGCAACGGCCGTCGGATAAAAATACGGTCGCGCATCAATTGTTGCTTTGCCATACATATATCGTTTCGCCCAATCGATTTCAACTTCAAGAGCGGTATGCAGAATATCAATCACGCGAGTAGCTGTCGGATGATAATCGTTGGCCGAATACGGATTCAGAAACGGAACAATTGTTCCTGTTGAACTGTTGGAGTTGGAACCTCCCGCGCCTTTCTGCGTTTTACATGCAACAATTAATGAAGCAGAACATACGAACGCAGCAAATAGAGTTTTTTTCATAGCACTGTTATGATTCTCAAAGATGCCTAAAAACGTCATTCGCAGCGCTCCTTTCATCATTTCCTGATACCGTCTGAACGAAAACAGCTCTTTTCTGTCCGATTTAATAAAACGGAACGCGTATTTTTACATCCGTATGTCACAAAAAGCAAGCTACACTGCACGCGTAAACAACGATGCAGAATACAAAATAGAACTCGACGGAAAGAATACTTCCTCAGGACTCATCAACGGTGAATCATTCAACTGCGATGTTCTCAATCCGGGAACACAACGTATGCATTTCATCCGCGACAACAAATCGTTTGAAGTGGAAGTTGTGGATTTCAATGCCGACGATAAAATGCTTTCCGTGAAAGTAAATGGCCGCGATTACGATGTAGTGATTTCCGATCGTTACGATGAGCTGTTGCGTTCACTGGGAATGGATAAGGCAATGGGCGCGAAGGTGAATGAAATGAAAGCACCTATGCCGGGGCTGGTTCTCGATATACGTGTTTCAGAAGGGCAATCCGTTGCAAAAGGTGAAGCCGTAATCGTTCTTGAAGCAATGAAAATGGAAAACATTCTCAAAGCTCCGGCTGATGTTGTGGTGAAGAAAATTGTTGCGAAAAAAGGCAACGCAGTTGAAAAGAATCAGGTATTGGTAACGTTTGAATAATCAGAACTATGGCAACGCGCAGAGAATTTATTCAGAAAAGTGTATTGGCAGGAATCGGTGTTTCTCTATTGGGAAAATCGGTTATCAATGCCAATGAGATGATCATTGACGGTGTCGGTAAAAAAACTTACACTCTGCCGTTTCTGCCTTATCCGTATGCTGCGTTGGAACCGTGGATTGATACTCAAACGATGTCCATTCACCACACGAAACATCATCAGGCGTATGTCGACAATCTGAATAAAGCGCTCAATGAGATTCCGGTTCCGCAATCAAAACCGGGTGATGTTGCTGTCGACGTCCCTCCGCCTCCTCCGGGATCAGATAAAATTCTTTTGCAAGGCATGCCGGAACTGGAAGCGTTACTCGCCAATATCAGCAAAGAAAAACCAGCTGTGCGTAACAACGCCGGCGGACACTGGAATCACACTTTCTTCTGGAATGTAATGAAACCTGCAACACAAGCCGGAACACCAAATTTGCCAACGGGAAAAGTTGCAGATGCAATCAATTCTTCATTCACTTCCTTTGATGAATTCAAAAAACAATTCACTCAAGCCGCAAAAGACCGTTTCGGCTCAGGCTGGGCGTGGCTGATTGTGAAAGACGGTAAACTTCAAATTTGTTCTACACCCAATCAGGATAATCCGCTCATGGATATTGCTGAAGTAAAAGGAAAGCCCGTTTTAGGTCTTGATGTTTGGGAGCATGCTTACTATCTGAAATATCAGAATGTGCGTGGCGAATACATCAACGGCTGGTGGAATGTGGTGAATTGGGATAAAGTGAACGAGCATTTCGCAGGAAAATAGAAATGTGGCACAGCATGTGCATTCACAGATAATGCGAAACATTTGTTTCTTCAGTTTCATCTTCCTCAGCACGTGCATTCCTCTTCGTGCACAGATCTCGGATATTGAATCTCAGCATTTCAAAGGTGTTCGGAAAATGTTTTTGTACCATTCCGTCAAAGACACTTCCGGAAAGATGATCATTCCGAAAAGTAAAATCCGCGAACGTGATTTTGATACTTCGGGTCTTCTTCTCGAAATGCGTTCCTATGAAAAAGGGCTGGTCATCCTGAAGCAAACGTACAAGTACGATTCCTTGGGCAGATTGATTTCTGAAATCTATTGGACGCCGAAAAAACAGGAGCAATACTCCTATCGCTATTCGTATAACGTAAAAACGAAAGCTGATGTACGCGAAAAAAGAAGAGGTCAGGAAACAATCAGCATTCAGACAAGCTGGAAGGACGAGAAGAGCGGAGATGTTTGCACAACCGTTTGGAACGGATCATTGATGACAGGTGCGCCGGTCGACAAATTCTGCAGAGGAAAAAACGGAGAACTCACGTATCAGAAAACGTTCTTTGGATACGACATGTACAAATATGATAGCCTCGGAAATGTGCAGGAAATAGTGGTTCGCCAGGAGAAAAACGGAAAGGTGAGTGCGGTAATGCCATTTCCTGTTGTGAATATTTACGAAGGCGGGAAATTGAAATCGGCGATGCATGCTGATCTCAAACTTACATTCACATACACTTCCGGAGGACTGATCAAGACGCAAACATCCCGATCTTCTGAAGCAAACAGCGTTGCGCTCTTCGAGGCCGAATACATGTATTATTGAGAAAGCGCTCGTTTTCTGCTTGTCTTGGCTGTTAATTCCATTAAAATTCCCTCCGAATCAAGGTTAATCATTACCTTTGCTTCATAAAATTCAGAACATGAATACTCTTGCAATCCTCGGTTTTATGGGTCTCGGAACCACAGAACTGATCGTTATTCTGGTTGTTGTCCTGCTGTTGTTCGGTGGTCGTAAGATTCCTGAATTCATGAAAGGACTTGGAAAAGGAATTAAAGAATTCAAAGACGCTTCGAAAGGTCAAAGCAGTGATGCTGCTCCCGAGAAGAAAGACTGAATTCATTGAAATCATAATTGATGTTGAATGCTGATTTATTCCGGCATTCAACATTTTTCATTTATACCATCAGCCGTGAAAAACTACAATTCGTTTTCAGAAGTTAAAAGTGATCTTGCCGCAGGAACAATCTCTTGTGCTCAATTGACACAACATTATCTGAATCGCATTGCAGAACACAAAAATCTCAACGCGTTTCTTGAAACGTTTGATTCTTCTGCATTGGCAAAAGCGGCTGAAGTTGATGAGAAAATCAAAGCAGGAACAGCAGGAAAATTGGCAGGAATGGTTATCGCTCTCAAGGATAACATTTGCTACAAGGACCATAAGGTTTCTGCGTCATCAAAAATTCTCGGTGGATTCGTTTCGCCATACTCTTCAACTGTTACAGAACGCTTGCTTGCAGAAGATGCAATCATCATCGGTCGTACCAATTGCGATGAATTTGCAATGGGATCTTCCAATGAAAATTCGGCTTTGGGTAACGTGCTGAATCCACTCGACACCAAACGTGTTCCCGGAGGTTCTTCAGGCGGTTCTGCTGCTGCTGTTGCCGCACATTTGTGTCTTGCCGCTCTTGGAACTGATACAGGCGGATCTATACGTCAACCCGCTTCTTTCTGCGGTGTTGTTGGATTGAAGCCTACGTACGGTCGTGTTTCCCGCTGGGGAATTATCGCCTATGCATCTTCCTTCGATCAAGTGGGTCCGCTTGCACACAATGTGGAAGATTGCGCACTGATCATGGAAGTGATTGCTGGTGTTGATGAATTCGATTCAACGGCATCATCAAAGCCGGTTGCTGCGTACTCTCAGGAATTGAAAGTGACCGGCAAAAAACGAATTGCATATCTGAAAGATTGCATGGAAAGTCCGGGGCTTGATCCGGAAATCCGCAACCGCATGAACACGATCATTGAGCAGCTTCGCAAAGACGGACACACTGTTGAGCCTGCAGAGTTTCCGTATCTCGATTATCTTGTTCCTGCGTATTACATTCTCACAACAGCTGAAGCGTCAAGCAATCTTGCCCGCTACGACGGTATTCGTTATGGCTATCGTAGTCCGAATGCAACGGATCTTGAATCAACTTACAAGAAATCCCGCAGCGAAGGATTCGGTCCTGAAGTGAAACGCCGCATCATGCTCGGAACATTTGTGCTCAGCGCAGGTTATTACGATGCGTACTACTCCAAAGGACAAAAAGTGCGTCAGTTGCTTCGCAGTAAAACAGAAGAAATTCTGAAGAACTTCGATTACATTCTCACTCCTTCCACTCCGGGAACCGCTTTCGAATTCGGCGCAAACTCCGCGGATCCTATCAAAATGTACCTGGAAGATATTTTCACTGTGCAGGCGAATCTCACCGGCATTCCCGCCATTTCAGTTCCGGTTGGAAATGCTTCTAACGGACTACCGATCGGTGCGCAAGTAATGGGTCGCAATTTCGATGAAAGCGGAGTGATGGGATTTGCGGATTACATCAGCAAAATCGGCTAATCGTTCTGAAATCGACGGAAATGCATCGTTTCCGAGCGAAAAACGCTCTTGTTTTTAACATTTCACACCTCATATATTCGCCCCTTTCCGGGCATTTCTGAGTATATTGTGAGCCATCTTTGTGAAAACGCATACTTTTTTGTCCCTATTGGCGTATAACCTGTAGCGGATCAGGAATTTGTGATGATGAGAAAACTGACCATACTGCTGCTCCTGATTTCAGGATCACTCTTCGCCGGAGGTCGCGACACATTGTTCGCGGATGATCCGATTGCACGTATGCTCGACAGTCTGGCGCATCACAGCTACATCACACGCATTCCTAAAGTTCCTACACAACGCA
>JBJOKQ010000083.1:0-14156 GCA_046046005.1 Bacteroidota bacterium
GCAGAATTTGTGTAAGCAGATCCGCAATATTCCTCGATGTAGAGAATGTAATCTGCAAGCGTTCCGCGTTTCTCTGTTTCAGTGTACGCCAACGAATCTATTCTGTGTTCAAGAGCAATAATTGCAGAATCATTCACCCCCAACTTCAGCAATCTCGCTTTCTCTTTTGCAGATGTTGTTGCATAAGCCCAACGCGCACCGAGAATTTGCTGATGTGCCCGATTTACATTGTGAAACGGATTATCGTTCCGCGAATAAATTATTGCCAAACCATAACCAGCGCCTGCAGGATGTTTCTCCCGGCATTCCTCAAAAAGTTCCTGAGCTTTGAAGTAATTGTAAATGTGGAGCGCAGCGAATCCTTTTTCCAGTTTCCCTGCAACAAGAGAAAGTGAAATCAGCAGCAGAAAAGTTATTGCAACGGCGCGCTTCATAAATTTGTGAATCAAAAATACGATTTCACCTCGCGTGAATTACCTTTGCAACATATATGAAATTCTCAGGCGGTCAGATTGCATTCATTATCTTCTTTGTAGCTGTATTTATCACAGCGCAAATCTGGTCGTACATGAAAGACAAATCCTCCAACCGAAAGTATTATTCCGGGTCGTGGAAGGTTTTGGTAGCGTTGATTCTGTTTTTAACCGCGCTGTTTTTCATTGTTAAGGCCGCGCAAAGTCGCTGAAAACTGTAATTCTGCCGCATTTTCCGTTGAATATTGACTGTTGTCAGACGAAAGCGCAATTTCTTCCGTTTACTCTTGACATAGCGGGGCGTATTGGTTATCTTCGCGGTATAAACTTGTACAGTCTCCCCCTTTGCACAAGAATATGATGAAGACAATTTTTTCAGCAATCTTACTTACACTTTTCTGCGGAATGCTTTCTGCAGATAACGGTACGCTGCTTATTGAGGGGAAGTACCAGAACAAGAACATTTACATTCAGAATTCGTTCAGTAATTCCGGTGTCGGTTTCTGCGCATACGAGGTTCGTGTAAACGGAGAACGTTCAACTGATGAAGTGAACTCTTCTGCATTCGAAATTGATCTGCGTAATTACAATCTGAAAGAAGGCGATGCTGTTCAGATTCAGATCTTCCACAAAGAAGGATGTTCTCCACGCGTTTTAAATCCGGAAGTGCTTAAACCACGTCCTACTTTCGAAACAAAAACCATTACGTGTTCTCAAACGGGAATGATTTCATGGACAACAAACGGCGAGACCTCTTCCATTCCTTACGTTATTGAACAGTTCCGTTGGAACAAATGGGTTTACGTTGGAGAAGTGCAAGGATTGGGAACTCCTGGCGAGCACACTTACAATTTCCAGGCAACAATGCATTCAGGCGAAAACAAATTCCGCGTGAAGCAGGTTGGTTTCGGAAAAGAAGTGAAGTATACGCCTGAAGTGAAAGTAACGCCATCCAACACAGCGCCGGTTACATTTACTCAAACTTCAGATTCCAAGAAAATTGCTTTGAGTGATAACTCCATGTATGAAATGTTCGACTCCTACGGTAACATCGTGCTCAAAGGTTACGGTCGTGATATTGACATTTCTTCATTCGATAAAGGAATCTATTTCCTGTGCTTCGACAATAAAATCGAGCAAATCGAACGTAAGTAAATTCCTGCTCTATTATTGTTTATGATTATTCTCCGCGAAGGATAGATTCCATTTCGCTGAACATCATTGCTGTTGCGCCCCAAAGAATTTTATCTCCGATTACATAACAAGGAGCTTCGAGGAACATGTTATCGCCAACTGTAATGCGTCTTCTCTGCTTCACTTCTTCATCCAGAAACAAACTGAGATTCACTTCAAGCAGAGATTCCACTTCACGTTCATCGGGAATAAATTCAGGACGTTCATCGAGAAATGCAATAAACGGATGCACCAGAAAGCGACTTGGCGGAATGTAGATCGGCGTTAATGCTCCGAGAACCTGTTCGCGCTTCACATTCACTCCTACTTCTTCAAATGTTTCCCGGATTGCGGTATGCAACAAATCTTCATCTGTTTCTTCGCTACGACCGCCCGGCAAAGCCAATTGTCCGCTGTGTACGCCTTCATAAGAAGGACGCTCGATAAGTAAAGAGCTGATGAAATCGCCGGATGGAAAAAGCAACAGCATTACAGCGCTCGTTCTGTAATCAGGATTGCGTTGCAGATATTCCTCAATACTCAAACGACTGCGCGAAGACATACGATCCTGCGCTTCAGGTCCGGGAAGTGTCAACATCCGCTCGGCAAGCCAATTCCTGAAGTCTGTACTGTTCATTCCTTCCATGTTCACTTAGTTCCGTTCTCCGTTTGCGGTACGACGCGCACTTGTTGCCCCTGTTTCAATCTGGGATTTGAATCCCAGCCGTTGAAATTACGAATGTCTTTCACAGTTCTGCCGTATTGTTGCGCAATCTTCGTGATATTATCACCGCGCTGCACAGTATGATAAATCAGATTCAACGGACGCACTGCATAGCCTTGCTTGGTTCGTACCAGCGAAACTTTTTCGCACAACAATTTTTTCTCCGATATGGAAATAATAAAAGCAGGATTAATCGCAACACCGCGAAAACGTATTTCAAAATGCAAATGAGTTCCTGTTGAATGGCCTGTGTTACCTCCCAGACCAACAAGTTGTCCGGAAGTTACAATATCACCGGGCTTCACTTTTATCTTCCACAAATGCGCGTACACCGTTTCCAAACCATTGTAGTGACGAATGATCACAACGTTACCATATCCGCCTTGCTTACCGGCAAAACGAACCATTCCTGTGAATGCAGCATGAACAGTATCGCCGCGATTGAGATCAATATCAATACCGCGATGAAAAGCAGAATCGCGCCAACCGTAACCCGATGTGAGTGTTCCATTGAAAGGATACACAAACGGACCGCTGATCGAAGGTGAAAGATCCAGATCCATAAGCGTGTCGGATTTGTAAAGTGAATCGGGATATGGAAACAGCATTCTTGTATTCCACGAACCGTAATAGCGCTGTCCGGGAAAGAATGCGAAACCTTCGTTGAATTGATTCTTCGGATAACTATTGCGCAGTGTATCCAATTGCCGATTGATCATCACGAAGAGAATCGTGTCTTTACCGTCGGTATCGAAAAGCGAGTCGAGAAGAAGGATCAATTCCGGCTCCGACATTTGTTCAATGGACGAGACGATTTTTCGCTGTTGCGGATTCAGACGCAATGTGTCAGGATCATCGGCACGAAGAATCTGAGCCGTAAGCAAAAATGTAATGAACCAAATGAAACTCTTGCGCAGGAAAAACATGATCTGCAATTACTGACAACCTGCAAGTTTTTTTTCTTCAGCAACACCCGGGTGTCCGAGTTGAGCAGCTTTATCGAAATCAGCGCAGCAATCTTTTTTCTTATTGAGCTTGTAATTGCATTTTGCACGATAGAAATAATCTTCTCCGGTTGCGCCGTTTGCAATTGCGGTATTAAAATAATCTATCGCTTCCTCCCATTTCTCCTGTTCGAATCGAATCTTTCCTAAACCACGCGAAGCCGCTGCATTCTTTGGTTCGAGCTCAAGCACCTTTTTGTAATCCAGTTCCGCTGACATGTACTTGGTTTTTCCCTGCACGAAATAGCAATTGCCTCGTGAAAGAAGTATAGTGACGTCATCTTTTTTCAGTGTGAGCGCCTTGTTATAATCCTTGATTGCTGCAGGATAATTTTTCTGAATGGTAAACAGATCACCGCGCAAACGGAATATTTCAGCATCGCGTGTTTTGTAGAAGTCTATGATCTTGCTGTAATCTGCAATAGCCTCTGCGTACTTCAGTTGTTTCGTATAGCACAATGCCCGCAAGCGATAAACTTCTTCTGTAGCCGCATTCAATGTAATTGCTTTTGAAAGATCCGCGATTGCCGGATCGTATTTCAATTGTGCCGCTTCTATTTTTCCGCGTTCTGCGTGCGCCTTGCCCATATTAGGATCGAGCTGTATGGCTTTGGAGTAATCTGCAATAGCTTCAGTTTGTTTGTTTGTTTTTGCATAGATCAATCCGCGCTGAAAAAACACTTCAGCATTCTTTCCGTCGAGAGAAATTGCCTTGGAAAAATCGTTCAGCGCAAGCTGATCCTGATTCGTTTTCGAATACAATTTTCCACGACAAACGTACGTATCGACTACAGCGGTATTGAGATTAATTGCACTCGTATAATCTGCAATTGCGAGCTGATCGTTGCCCATCTTTTCATGCACTTTAGCACGCCAATAAAATCCCGGGGCAAATTTTGCATTGAGTTTTACGGCTTGGTTCAAATCCGCAAGCGCCAGATCATTTTTCCCGAGTTCCATTTGGCATCTTCCGCGATCCACAAAAGCTTCGAAGTAAGTTGCATCAGTTTTTATAGCAATATCAAACTGCACAATCGCTTCTGCATATTTTTTCTCGTTCAACAGCTTCACTCCTTTCTCATGGTAGACATAAGCAGGTTGCGCGAAAAGCGTTGCGGAGAACAGAACTGCAATAACAATGAGGAAATTTCTGAACATGATTTAAAGATAATGATTCGGCCGAAAATAACAGAGGCAAATAGACGCATTGCATTCAAGTTGGACAGATGTTTTATATTTACCCGCTACTAAAAACCACTTCATGAAATTCTTCAAACGTTTTCTCCTCGTAATTGCTGTTCTTATCGGCATCTATCTGATTGCCGGTTTGCTGATGAACGGCTCCATGCACATAGAACGTTCCATTGTGATCAAGGCTGATGCGGGTACCGTTTACAATGAAATCAACACATTGAAAAACTGGAAATCGTGGTCGTATTGGGACAACATTGATACTGCAATGAAATCAGTTTATTCAGGACCGGAATCCGGTGTTGGATGTAAACACAGCTGGGAAAGCAGTAACGACAGTGTGGGCAAAGGTTCATTGACCATCACGAAAAGTGAAGCAGGTAAATTCGTGGAGACAGAGTTGTCGTTCGAGGGAATGGGAACAAGTTTGGGAGGTTGGAAACTTCGCGACACCACTGACGGAGTTTTAGCGACAACCTACATGGATATTGAGATGCCGTTTTTTGCACGACCAATGACCTTGTTCATGGATATGGATGAAATGCTTGGCGGAGATTTCATGAAATCGTTGAACGGACTGAAAACACGTTGTGAGGCTATTGTTGCAATATGCGGAGGAGTAAAAATTGAACTGACAACAGTACCGGCAATGAAAATCATGACGATCCGTGATAGCTGTTCTGAGAAAGAAATCAGCAATAAATTGGGTGAACTTTACGGAGAAATCGGCGCAGAGATGGCCAAGCAAGGAATGGAGCAAAGCGGTGCGCCTTTCGGGATTTATCACAGTGTAACCATGCAAGGTGACTCAGGAATGTATTTTGTTTTGGAAGCCGGGATACCGGTGAACAAAGCCGGCGTTTCAGCAGGTCGTGTGAACTATTCAGAAACCGAAGATACACGTGCAGTGAAGGCCTATCACTACGGTCCATACGACCAAACGCCTGCAACGCATGAAAAAATTGAAGCCTGGATGAGTGCTTACAAACTGAAAACAGCCGGGCCGGTTTGGGAAATCTATGTAACCGATCCGATGGCAGAAACTGATCCTTCGAAGTGGTTAACCGAGATAATATACCCTTATTAAGCCCTTTTTCGGGTCGCGGCACGAAATTTGGATTTCAGGTGAAATAGCAGTAGTTTTATTCTTCAAACAAAAGCAAACATGAAACGTATTTTCATCCTTTTCGCATTTCTGTTGACAACAGGATTTGCATATGCACAACAGACTCAAACAGCCCCAACTCCAAGTAAGGAAGAGCGTGCGCATACTGCGACTTTGCGTTATCAGAAATTGCTTACACTGACACCTGAGCAAACTGTACAGGTTGAAGCCATCGTACTTGCTCGTATCACTGCTGTTGAAGCCGTTGAAGCGGATGTAAACAAGACTCCTGAGCAGAAGCAAACTGAGATCGCACAAATCCGCAAGGACAAAGAAGCGGAGATTCAGGCTGTATTAACTCCTGAGCAGCTTGCAAAATACAATCAGGTAAAAGAAGATCGCAAGAAAAGACAAGAAACAATCCAAAATCAGCAAGAACAAGACTGAGTTGGATTTGATATAAGAATAAAGACCTGCCAAACGGCGGGTCTTTTTATTTTTCAGGGTGGTAGTTTTTCTGAAATCTCTCGGATTGTTCGATGGCGTCCATCATTTGCTCGAGAATGACATCTGCATCCTGATTCACGTCAACCTCCAGAGGCTCTTTGAATCTGATGCTGAGTTTTACACCTTGCTTCTTCAGTTTCAACCCGCGCTTATCAAACGCACGTCGGAATCCGTCAATTACAACCGGAACGACAACAGGGTTATATTTTTTCAGAATGAGAACAACACCTCTTCGTCCTTTCACAAAAGGCTTCGTTGTTCCTTGCGGAAAATTAATCAACCAACCATCGTTCAGTGCCGTTCCGATATTGGAGAGATCGTCCATACGCACTTTTCGATTGATGTCTTTGTTGCCTTGCCGCCAGGTTCGTTGAATTGATACAGATCCAACGTAAGCGAAAATTCGCGGGAGCAATCCTTTGCGCATTGTTTCTTCCGCTGCAACAAAATAGCTGTTGATTCTTGGATTACTCAAATAGGATTTGTCTTCGAGCGTATTGTACTGACCGTTTCGTGCTGCGCAGAAAATGTGGAGAAATGCGATCACATCAGCAAAATACGTTTGATGATTAGAAATGAACATTACATTCCGATCCGGAAGTTGTTTCAGTATTTCGGCACCTTCAATGCGCACAGAATTTCTGCGATTGTAACGCGCCCACGTAACACGGCCAATAGAGGAAATCAACAACCTCTTAATCCATTTAACATGACCGAAAGGATCTTTACTGAACATGGCGCCGAAGTTACGAATTCAATACAGGACACATACGTATTCCGTACTTTTGAGGATTGCATGAGCACCACCGAACAAACAAGTAATTCCAAAAATGTAATTCGCATTTCCATTGCCTTGCTCATTTTGCTGGCATGCGGCTATATCATTGTGTGGTTTTTGCTACATAAAAGGGAAGTTCCTAAACACGCTTATGTTGTACCTGCAAACGCGATGGCAGTTGTAACACTCAACATTCCCGAGCTTGCGGAAGATTACATGGATCGGGAACTTGGCATTGATTCAGCCAGCACTTTTTTTGCCAACGAACTGAAATGGATTTACGGCAAAGAAAGCAGCAATAACGGCATTGCGCTGCAGAGTGATGTTTTGTTGTTCGCGTATCAAAGCGGTGAAGCGGCTTACTTCGGAATTGCACTGGAAGTTGAGGACAGTACAGCATTCGGCAAGCACATACGCAACAACAATCAGATTAAGTTTCAGCGATGGAACGATCGCGGATTTCCGGTGATGCGCATTGATACAACGCCGGCGGTAATCGGCTGGACCGACAATACTGCTTTATTGATTTATCCGATTACGAATCACGGAGTAGCGCATACTTCCGTTCAATGTATAGAATTACTCAAACAGAAAACGGAAAATTCAATTGCTGCAAATGCAAATTACTGCACATTGGCTGAAGCCGATTTTGACGCAGCATTATGGATTCAACCCAAACCTTTGCTGACATTTACTGAAAACGGAGCTTTGTTAGAACAAACTTTTTCGGGAGTCGAATATGTAAATTATACTTTCACTTTCGAGGAAGGTAAAATTCTGGGAAGGTCCGAATGGACATTACCTGGTGTTACCAGAATCGGAGCGCCGGCAGACATGCCATTGCCTGCAGAAGGAACTGACATCATCGGGATGATACGTTTTGATTTGAATACCGGAGATAGTTCGATGTACGATGCTTATGCAGATGCACCACCGGTGAACGGACTTCCATTAACTGATGAAGAGGCCGAGAAATTACTGCCGTTTCTGAGCGGAGATTGTGCGTTGTGCATGTATGATACAATAGAATCAGACAGAAGCGACACCAGCCATAATATTCAAATGGAACACGGCTACAGTTATTCTTACTTATTGAGTAATCCGGAGCGCGCGAAAGAATTGCTCACGGAAATTATGGAGCACGATAGTGTTCCTTTCAAGGATAATGCGTGGATTTACAATGAAGGCGCGGGAGAAATCAGAATGACAATTGATGGTAATCTTTTGTCGGTGACAAATTCTCCTAAAGCAGATGGACGCCGGCACGAAATGCCGCTTTTTCTAAAGCGCAAGCAATATTGGTTTAACATTAAATCGATAGCGAAGAGTTCTGCGCCGATTGGAATTCTATCGTGGTTCTTCCCATCGTATTCTGAAAATCATTTAACGATTTCAGAAATATTCCGTCAGGCGAACGGCACTACACCCGCTCAATTGGATAATCTGTTGTGGTCTACATTCGAAATTGAATTCACTGATCCGAAGACCAACGGATTGATTCAACTGGAGAAAACTATTCTCCGTCTCCGATAGATTCTTCGTCCGCGAGTGCTTTCAGATTCAATAAAAACTTGTGAGGTTTTGAAGTCAGTCGTGAAAAGAATTCTGTTTCAGCAGCAGTATAAACAGCAGCGGCAACGCTTACTTTTTTCTTTCCTTCGTTGGTTAATTGCAATGAGAACGCGCGACCATCGCCCGACTTCGACTTTCTGACTACAAGTTTTTCCTTTACTAAAGCGCGGATTACTTTCGAAGTCATCATTACATCCATTCCTGCTGCTCGCGCCAACACAATTTGTGTGGGTGCAATTTTCAGGCTTTGCAAGCGTTTAATTTCTTCGAGCAAAAGAAACTGAACATATGTAAGTTCAATTGATTTGAGACGGCTTCTCAAAAATCGTTGCCAGGCATTTGAAGTTTGCCAGAGTAATACTCCGGCGCCGGAAATACTTTTCTTATTTTTCTCTGAAGCCATTTGTCTTTTTTAGTCGCGCTCTTCGTTGCTGTATCCGATTGTAACACCAACCCGGAATCCGTAACGATCCAACGTTCCGTCTTCAGGTAAGCGATAAATCATGGTTGCCGCAACTTGCGGAGCAATAAATATAGGCCATTTCAGATTTGACATCAAGCGCATTCTGAAAACAACTGAGCCGCTCATTCTTCCGTGTTCGAAATACGGATCACGACGCAACCAATAATCAAAACCAAGCGGATTCACACTTAAGTGCATCCTCATTTTTCCTTCTGTCAAATAGTAGCCGGCTCCTTCCGGTAAAACCAACAATAGTGTTCCCAAGTAATTCCACACTGATCCTTGCGTGTAAACCGAACGATCACGAAGCAATTTCATTCCACCCACAAAACCTGCAGGAGCATGACCATAAAATCCACCTTCATTGGAAATGCCGATTCCTGCCTGCCAATTTAAGGTGAAGCGATCACCGATTCCCATATGCAATTGCCCGCCTATTTGTTGCTGACTTCTGTATCCGAGTTGAAAATATTCAGCATACAAACCTCCTTCAAAATGATCCTGGGCTTTGATCATTACGGGAAATGAAAAAATTACAGCGAAAAGAAGTAAACGGGCTTTCATGATGTTGCAATTTAATGAGACTTACTGATTTCTGCATTAAAAAGCTCAGAAAGTGTGCCAGCATCAATGACATGTTGCCCTGTGAACCGAATGTGTTTGTAAGTGGCGTGTTTGGCTTTGATAATGGTGAGTTGACGTTGCTCTTCTTCGGTAGATATGAAGCGGTCATTGCTCGCAGTAACAACAGTGAGCTGCGTTTCAGCGAGTGAAAAATCCTCACGAAGATCGGGAGGAAAAAATCCGCACCAAAGAATCAGGTGATGAATGGTTGTCATGCCCGACGTAATCCATCGCGTTGCGGTTGCAGCGCCTTGAGAAAAACCGAGCACCGTTATTTTAACATCGGGTCTGCATCGCAGTAACACATCCGCTGCAGCCATGTCGAGCCAAGAAATATAATCGCGGATATCATCTTCGCGATCTTCTTTCGTCATCCAGGATGCAACAACTTTATCAGCTCCGCCCTTATGATAGAAACGATGTAATCCTTCAGGCGCGACTATTAATCGCTTATCATTTGCAATGACGTTGAACTCATTCAGAAAATCCGAAGCGAGTTGCGCATAACCATGACAAACAAAAATCACTTCAGTAAACTGAGAAGCCGGTTCTGCAGAACAAAAATATCTTGCAGTTTTCGGTATTGAGATTGTTCTTCTGATCATTTTCCGTTTCCTGAATTTGCATCTGTTGAATCCTGAGCGCCGCTCTCATCCGGAATATCGAAATGATGAGCGCCGAGTATTTGCAACACCGGTTGCACGTTGTAGATACCGCGATTGAACTTATTACACAGAATAATAATTGTCACATCGTCTGTAAGTCCTCTGTAAAACGCAGATGTATAACCGTGCCACCATCCATTGTGAAACACTGCAGTAGCTCCGTCATCAAAAGAAACGGTTCTCCACCCGTAACCGTAGTTCCATCTTTCTTTGCCTTTCAATTCTGCGCTGTATCCTGAGTACGCCTTGCGCTGCAATTCCAATGAAATAATCTTCCCTTTGCGCAGTGCTCGATCCCACAGAAACATATCACCAACACTTGAAAAAACGCCTTTGTCGCCCGCGACCTGATCCAGAAAACTTTCGTCCCAACGATTCCAACTTTTGTAATATCCGCGAGCCCGATGAGCGTGTTCTTTACCATCGCCGTAAATCCACGTTTGCTTCATTCCTAACGGTTCAAAAAAACGTTGGCGCATAAATTCATGAAACGGTGCAGCAGTGATTTTCTCAACCAGAGCAGCAAGTATCACATAACCGGTGTTGCTGTAATCGTATTTCTGATCGGGCTGACGGAATGCACGGACATTCAAACGTGCGAATAAATTGATGACGCTGTCATTCGTGTACACAGCGGGCGGATCAATTTTCTTTTCCCGATAATAATTATCACAGATGTTTGTGTATTTATCCAATCCTGCACGGTGCGTAAGCAAGTGATGAATTGTTGTATTGTAATAAGGCAACTGCGGAAAATATTTTCGAATTGAATCTTCAAGACGCAGTTTCCCATCCTGAACGAGAAGCAGAATCGCGGCTGCGGTGAATTGTTTAGAAACGGAAGCCAATTGGAATGATGATTCCAATGTAAGAGAATCGCGTTCTTCGTGATTTTCCCATCCGTACGCTTTGTTGTAAATGATCTGACCTCTTTCTGCAACCAGCACACAACCGGAGAACACTCCATCGCGGAACTTACCATTGAAAAACGTATCGAGAGATTGTGTTTTACGCTGTGCATCGATCAGCTGGCGAATGTAATCCGAAGAATCAGCAAGAGAAGAATCTTTGACAGCAACAGCGGTTGACTCACCGCAAGCGATGAGTGTAATGGAGAAGAGAAGAATGAAGAAGTAGCGCATAAAAAAATCCCCCGCAAGTTGCGGAGGATTTTCAGAATGAGGTGTTGATAACCCCGGTATTATTTCACAACGATCACAAGATACTTGGACACGCTCCAGAATTTATCTGAGTCGGTGATTACAATTTTCTCTGCTTTACCATCTGCACCTTCGATTTTGTATGAGCCGGCAGGATGTGTGGTAAGCAATTTCGCTTCTTTAGCACCAAGCGGAATCTCATTTACACGAGTAATATCAACGCGTGTGAAATACTCTGAATCGAAATTCTCTGAAACCTTTTGAGATTTTCCGATTCCTAACAATCCGCCTTCTTTGTTGATGATGCCTTGCTTTTCAAGTTCTTTGGAAGTACCGAATGCGTAATAAGCCGTATTCAATTGCTCGGTTTTTGCATCTGATTCCTGCTGCAACTCCTGATAATTCATAGTAAGGTTGCTCAGTTCAAGATTTTTCTTCTCGAGATCGTCTTTCAATTCAGTGATTTCCTGTTCACGAGCAACCAGTTGTGAATTGAGGTTGTCGATAGTCTGCTGCATAGAAGCGATTTTCAAATTCGCGTCTTTCAAATTCTTCTTTGCAGAAGCTAAACGTTGTTTGTTCTGAACCATCAAATCGTAAATTGACTTAATATCATTCACGATCTGATCTTTTCTGGAACCAACGTCACCGCCTGCGGTATCGCGAGCGATCATGTTTTCCTTCTTGCGGATTTCATCCAGATTAGACTGAATATCGTTCATAGCGCGGAAGAATGAATCCAATGCTTCAGCTTGTTGCTCAGTAATTCCGGTCAGACGTTGTGTTTCTTCAGAAAGACTGTCTTTAACGGGATCAACCTCCGGTTTATCTTCACCGCAGGAGATAAAAAACGGACTGAGAAGAAATAGAAATAGTAGCTTTTTCATGACGTTCTTTTGTATGCTGCAAAGTTAGGCAAAATCGGATTCCCGACAGCAATCATCGTTGCAGCCGAAAACCCGATAATTACATGTTCTCGTTACTTGGCTTTAACCGTGAAGGCTTTCTTCAGGTGTTTGTACGACTCTTTGATTTCTTCCTTACGTGCTGCACGGGTTTTGACGTTCAACTTGCGCTTGGATTCTATTTTCGCTTTGAGTTTGGACATTGAAGCTTCCAATTCGTGCTTCCGCTCCTCGAATTTGTCACGCGCTTCCATATTTCCCAACTTGTATTGCACCTTCAACATGTCAAGTTTAATGCGGAACTGCTGCATGTCATGATGCAACTCTTCTTCCGCTTCGTGATCAATGACACCGTCAATTCTCGCTTCTAATGTTCGGAATGCGCGCATAATTTTCTTCTCCTGCACTTCAAACTCATCTAATGATTCCGCTTTCCCAAGTGCAAGCTGAACTTTCATCTCGTCAATCACCTGTAAAACTTCATCCTTTGCTTTGCGCCCGTTATTCTCCACGTATTGCTGCGCTGTGTTCAGACTCGATTTGAATTTTTTCTTCAGTTTTTCAAAATGATCTTTGGCTTCCATTTCACCGAGTGCCAATTGAACCTGATACTTTTCCAAACCTACTGCTGCTTTCCTTAGAATGTCAGCCAGATTTTCTCCGAAATGTTTTTCGTTTGCCATAGCGTTGTTTTCGTGCAAGTACCGAAAACAATCGTCAATATGAAATGACAATAATCTTGCAGTATAATGACGCAAATCAGAATTCCACTTCATTTCCTGTCGATAATTGGCATTTCGGCAGTCGTCACATTCGCCCTCACAATTTCATTGCAGCTGAGATCACATTTCAAGAGTTATGGTGTAACCTTTCAAACAGGATCAGACATTTAGACGCTGTCCTCATCTTCCGGCAACATATAGTTCGGAAAGACTACAGATCAGGAGTCAGACGCAAACCTTGTAAGTAATATATTTTTGTAATTTTCCATCTCAATAATTACCATCCAGGGCCGGTAGATTATTACAAAAAGTAATTAATCAAGTATTTGTCGATGACATTGGATACTAACAAAAGTGATCAGAAGACAAAACGCTTGGAGATCTGTTTAGTCCGCAGCCGGATAGAAATGACTAAACCTGGTGAACATCTGAACATTAAAACCCGATGAGTGAAAGATTTCTGAAGATTGTCGGCCACTTGACATTTCTGGTATTAATAATCCTTGCTCTTGTATACGCGCCCGAACGCACTTCTTTTGTTGATTCTGCGTGGCAATTCTTCGCACGTGTAAATACAGAGAGTTTTGTATACCCGGAATCACGCTACGGAGTTATTATCTCTGAAATTCCGTTGTTTCTGGCTATCAAACTTGGAGTTCCGTTTGAAATTCTGGTTTATATTTTCTCGGTTAGTTATATTCTTCTGTACTACCTTGTATGGTGGCTGTGTGTTTACACACTTAAAAATCCGGTGTCCGGACTGGCATTGTTGTTCTGGCTGTGTATAGGAATGAACTTTTCGTTTGTGCACATTGTAACAGAGTCACACCAAGCAATTGCATATAGTATCCTTCTTTTTGCATTGCTCGATAACAAAACCGGGATTCAACAGAAATTCTTATTTCCCTTACTGGCAGGAGTTGCAGTCTTGGCCCTGTTCTGTCACCCTTTCGCTTTTTTCACATTGGCATTCATTGCAGTATGGCCTGTAATAAAAGACGGGAATTACCGCAACTCGGGCAGCTGGTTAATTATTTCAATCGCCTTATTGATTACACTTTCCCGCTTTTATTTCTTTCACGGATCTTAT
>JBJOKQ010000084.1:0-13924 GCA_046046005.1 Bacteroidota bacterium
TGCAAATTGTTGACCGTAATATTCTGCACTTCCTAAGGTACTCCAGTATGCGCTTATCCCAACGGATGGTCGGCGATACATTCGCTCCCAAATTGTTTTGCCGGTGGTTTGATAGCGAATATTAACTTCGGCACCAGAGAGAAATTCGGATGATTGCAAACTCATGAAACCATATTCAGGCAACAATAAGCCACGTTGCACGTTTGCCCGGATGTTCCATTTATAAACTGAATCCTGCTGCGCGTTCACAGTAAAATTTACAGTGAAGGCAATGCAACACAACAGAAATTGAAGTTTATATGAAGGTTGGCGAAATTTCATTTTGCGTATAGCGAAGATCGGTATATTAGTACTAAAATACCACCGAAATGAAGGGAATGGAAGAAAAAAAGGAGGCGTTCGCCCGCATGCTGACCATTATGGACGAATTGCGTGAACAATGTCCGTGGGATAAAAAGCAAACATTCGAATCGCTGCGTCATCTTACCATTGAGGAAACGTATGAATTGGCTGATGCCATTCTGGAGAAGAACATTCAGGGGATTAAGAAAGAATTGGGAGATGTGTTATTGCATATTGTATTCTATTCGCGCATCGCAAGCGAAACAGGTGATTTCGATATCGCTGATGTGATACACACTGAATGTGATAAATTGATCAGCCGTCATCCTCATATTTACGGTGATGTGAAAGTGGAGAATGAAGAACAGGTGAAGGAGAATTGGGAGAAGATCAAACTGAAAGAAAAGGATTCGCTAATGCAGGAGGGATTCCGTTCTGTTCTCGCGGGTGTACCGGTTTCACTTCCTGCAGTTGTGAAGTCGATGCGTATTCAGGAAAAAGCAAGAGCAGTTGGCTTTGATTGGGAGAAACCGGAGCAGGTCTGGATGAAAGTGGAAGAGGAGCTCGGTGAATTTAAAGTGGAAGTTGATAAAGGAACGGAGAAAGAAAAAATTGAATCGGAGTTGGGCGATGTGCTTTTTTCGCTGGTGAACTACGCGCGTTTTCTGGGGATTAATCCTGAGGATGCGTTGGAAAAAACGAATCGCAAGTTTATCCGCCGTTTTCAGTTTCTCGAACGTGAATCTCAAAAGGACGATAAGAAGTTGAGCGAAATGTCGCTGGCGGAAATGGATGTTTACTGGGAAAGGGCTAAAACAGAAGCATGATGACGGTGTTACTTTCAAATGGTTATCTGATAATGCTGGCAGGTGTCGGTTTGATGCTGTCTGCATTCCTGCTCATGCTGCGTAAGAAAAAGGATAATCAGAATGTGGTACTCGATGCATTGCGTAAAGCGGATTTTAAGAGTGAAACCGATTTGTGCTGGTATGTATCACACGATATAATCGGTGCTTCAGGTTATGACGATTGCATCATTTATTCCGTTGATCATCAGGATCAGGTCTGTCGGCAGGTTGCAGCTTTCGGCCCAAAGAATCCGGACAAGAAAAGTATTCTGAATCCTATTCAGATTTCGTTTGGTCGCGGTGTTGTCGGAAGTGTTGCGTTAAGCGGTAAAGTTGAATTAATTCCTGATACAACTGTTGATAACCGATATGTTCCGGATGACGATGTGCGTTACTCTGAACTTACGGTTCCGGTTATCGTGAGTGGAACAACACGTTACATTATTGACAGTGAACACAAGCGACGTAATCGTTACAAAGAAAACGACAAACAATTCTTCCTTGCCGTGGCAGGAATTATGTCTTCAAAAATCGAAATGCTGTCTGCTTAGTTGCGGATCAATTGAATTCTTGAGGATTTTTCTCCGTCAAAAATCGTGAAGAAATATACTCCTGCATGAAGAGGGTTTGCACACACCGAAATTTGTGTCCGGCCGTTTACGCTTCCTGTTTCAATGGTTTTGCCGTTAATGTCGGTCAGCATCCATTGTGCGTCTGCAGTAAAACCTTCTGAGTTGATCACCCAGTTTTCCTGCGACGGATTCGGCATTGCAGAAATTCCGGAATGCTGCATGGAAATTTCTTCCGTTGATACATTCGGATCTTCAATCACAATGAACTGCAACATCATTCCCATGTCTTCGTGATGCAAGTTGTGACAATGGTACATGTACGGTGTTACAGAGTCGGTGAAGTTTTCAAATTTTGTAATGAATGAAACCGTTTCACCGGCCTTCAGGTAAATCACATCTTTCAATCCTGATTCATACGGCTGCGGAGGCAAACCATTGCGATCAAGAATGTAAAACTGCACATCGTGAATGTGGAACGGATGCGAAACCTGCGGACTGTTATTCGACACATTCCAGATTTCGATTGCGTTTTTGTAGATGGTATCGTTGACAACATTCATATCGAATGTCAGACCGTTGATAGTCATATTGCCCATATCGTACATTCCCATTCCCATCATGTTCTTGGTGCGCGTAACACTTGCCATGGATTGTTGCCAAGGTGTAACGGGTATCAATGTTTGCGGAAGTGTTGTAACCGGAGAAGAAGTCTGCGCAACAACATTAATCTGCATTATGTTATAATCTACACCGTTCAAAGCGCTGTTGCCGCTTTGCATACCGCTTCCACCGGGTTCAGCAGCAGCAAACTGAGATCCTTTACAAATCATGTACAAACTGTCGCCGGGATTGTCATTGGTGAAATCAACAATGATTTCATATCGCTCGCCGTTGGTAATTTTCAGCGATGTAACAGTGTCGGGCGCACTGATCAATCCGCCATCAGATGCAATAACATAAAACGGACGGTTATCGCTGAAAGCAATAATAAATGCACGTGCATTAGCACCGTTCAGAATCCGCATTCGTACCATTTGCGCAGGTGCGTCCATATACGGACGAGTTGCTCCGTTTACAATTACAGAATCTGCAAGAGCGTAGAATAAAAATTGTCCGTTACCATCAAGAGAACGATCCTGAATAACAACAGGAAAATCGTCAACACCGTAATTACGCGGAAGATTGAGTTGCGCTTCAGCAGAATCGCGGATAATGATCATACCTGCGAGGCCCATGTTCACCTGACGCATGGTTTCCATATGCGTATGCGGATGATACCAACACGTTGAAGCATTGTTCAGCATACGAAACGACGGACTCCATGTCGAATCAACCGGCACAACTGTATGCGGACCGCCATCTTCTTTGGCAGGAACATGCAGTCCGTGCCAATGCACTGTAGTTACTTCGTTCAGGTGATTAGTAACATTCATCTGAATCGTATCCCACTTTTGCATTTCAAGGGTAGGTCCGAGAATGGTTCCATTGAATGCAAAAGTATTGGTGTTCACACCGGGATTGAATTGGTGAACAGTATCGTTAATCGTAAGATTGAAAGTAGTTCCGCTCACCAAAGGAGGAATGGGAAGCTGATGGTTGAATTGCTGTGCGTTAATTGCAGAACAAACGAGGACACCAAGTAACGGGTAAAGTACTTTCATTGAAAACGAATTTGGAAAGTGAAATTAATGAATGCATATGAATGCAATGGTGACAAAAGTTACAAATCCGCATTTTGTGACTGCGAAGCAGATTCGAGTCCAGTAAAAAGAAAAAGCCCGAAGAATTTTCTTCGGGCTTGTGCGGACGGGGGGACTCGAACCCACACGCCGTGAGGCACCAGATCCTAAGTCTGGCTTGTCTACCAGTTTCAACACGTCCGCGTGAAACTTGGGCGAAGATCGTAAAATCTTTTATTGGTCGGACATTTTTTTAATAGCCGTAGCAATTATTGTCGGATTTTCCACAGGAAGGTAATGTCCGTAGCCCGGTGTGATCTGCGTAGTGCAATGCGGGATTTTTGCAACTGCATCCTGTGCAAGTTGTGTAACTGTAAGTTGAGAATGCAGAATCCGATTAGGAATTGCTGTGTCGTTGGTCCCGTAAACCAGATGAACCGGCATGGTCAGATGCGGGAGATAATTGAACACGGGTTCGTCCAGCATGCCGCAAACGGAGTTGTAAATGAGTGATGAAAATCTTTCGAAGTTGCGTTGTTGCTGTACCAGGTGTTCGTTCATCAACAGCTCGAGTTTTTCATTGTTTACCAAGGGAAAAACGTGCTTGAGCGCTTCTGTTGAAATCGGATTTCTGTAAATGTGTTGTGTTGCTGCTTTGAGTTTCAGTGATTCTTCCGGTGTGAATGTTTCAATTCCTGCAGCTGCGACGAGAATGAGCCGTTCAATGGAAGCGGATAATTGCAAACTGAGAATGATGGCAATTTGTCCGCCCATGGAATGTCCGCACACCATGAAATTTTTCAGGGAAAGATGATCAATCACTTTACGTACTTCAGCAACATACGACGACATTCTTCCATCTGTGGTAATGTCTGATGACTTTCCATGACCGGGAAGATCAATACTGATACAGCGGTATTGCTCCGACAATTCTGAGATTACAGCATTCCAGATATTGCGGTTCAGACCGAGTCCGTGAATAAACACGATGGTTTGTTTTCCTTTTCCGGAATCTGAAAATGATGCGATCATGAATTAAAGTTACGCGTTACTTGAATTCATAAATAAAAAACTCCCGGAACCACCCGGGAGTCTAACAAACAAGCACACCAATCAGCTGTTGAAGCTGGTCAGTTTCTTAGTTATCCCTGTTGCCGAGGAATTTGGCAACTGCAGGAGCCAGTTCTTTCTGTGAACGGGCGCCAACGAACACACCAATGTGTCCGCCAGGGAACTTATACAATTCATTGTCTTTCGTACCAACGTGATCGTTGAGTGGAATAGTTGCAGCAGGCGGAACAAGATGATCTTCCGCTGCATAAATATTCATCACCGGCATTGTTACGTCTTTCAGACTTACTTTTTGATTTCCTACAACGAGTTCGCCTTTGATCAGTTTGTTGCCCTGATAAAGATCCTTCATGAACTGGCGGAAACATTCTCCGGCCTGATCAGGACTGTCATTGATCCATTTTTCCATGCGGAGGAAGTTCAACACTTTCTCTTTGTCCTGCATCATGTCAAGAACACCCATGTACTTGTTCACTTTCATCATCGGCTTCAACATGGAGAAGCCGTTATTCAGGAACTCACCCGGAATTGCGCCGTAAGTATCAACCAAACGATCGAAATTGATGTTCTTCGACCAACGGAAAAGCAATCCATCGTTTGTTGAGAAATCAACAGGAGTAACAAGTGTAACGAGGTTCTTGATTTTATCGTTGTGCAGGGCAGAGTAGATGATGCTGATGGTTCCACCTTGGCAGATTCCCATCAGATTCACTTTCTCAACACCGTTGTTCCTGCGAACAAAGTCAACGATATCATTCAGGAACCAGTTTACGTAATCATCAAGAGTTACATACTTATCCGCTTTAGTCGGATATCCCCAATCAATGATGTAAACATCAAATCCTTGTGCAAGCAGGTTGCGAACGAAACTGCGATCCGGTTGAATATCGAGCATATCGTGACGGTTCACGAGTGCGTAAGAGATTACAATCGGTGTCGCAAACTTCGCAGGTGTTTCGCGCGTGTAACGATAAAGAGCAACTTTATCTACACGGTAAACGAGTTCCTTCGGAGTTGTTGCAACATCCACTTCGTCAATTTTCAAAAGATTGTCGTAGCCTGTAACCATTTTGGCACTGGCTTCTGTCCATTCTTTAATTGCGTTGTGATGTGACATTTCTGTTCGGATTACCGGGTTTGACTTACGCTGTTGCAGACTTCTTTTTAGAAGGAGCTTTTACTTCTTTCGCTTCAGTTTCTCCGAGTTGTTTCTCAAGAGCATGAACACGTTTACGCAGTTCGTAGATTGTCTCGTAAAGTTCATCAGCTTCGCTGCGCAACACTACAGGTGTATTTGCCAATGCAATTTCCTGGAGTTTCTCGTTGCTTTGACGGATTTCCAAAGTAAGATCAAGGATCTCAGCCTGAAGCGCAGAGTATTCATCACCACGGAAAATTCCGATGAATGATTCTTCGCAATACGCAACCCATTTCTGGAATACTTCCTGTGAATTGCTGAGGTCAGTTCCTTTGCGGATTTTCTCTGCGTTTTCAGTCATGAAGCTCTCCCACAATTTCGCGCCGTTCACGTAAAGCAAACGCTGCATTTCATTCAGTTTCTGTCCGTAAGCAGCAGTCTTTTCCATTACGTTAACAGAAAGTTCTTTCACTTCCGCTTCTTTTCCCGGATTGAAGAAAGAGAATACCGGCATTACTGATTTACGGTACATAGTGAAAACATTGTTGTCTGCGTTTTCAGTCATCTGATTCCAGAAATTGAAAGCAGAAGTGTTACGCATGTTTTCAGGAAGATTGTTTACAAACTGATTGTAAGCATTCTTGTTATAGTTCACAGCCATTTCCATCCAGTTCTGATACTGACCGAAAAGTTCGCGCATGTGTGACGGAGAAATCTGTTCCATCGTTTTGTCCATCATCTCACGGAAAGAAGAAGGGTTGAATGTATTCTTCATCCACTCGGCGTTGAACTGATTGTTCTGTACTGCGTCGAATGCAGGTTTCCACATTTCGAAGAAACGCATAAATGCATTGTTCGCTTCAGTCATGCCTTTCCATGCGTCGCGTGTTGTGTCGTTATTGAAGTTCTTTGTCCAATCAGCGAAAGGATTGTTGAACTGACCGAAATTCTTCGAATACTGTTCGAACATGTTGCGTGAATTGTCCATCCACATTTGCTGTGCGTTCTGGAATTGTTTTGTGTAATCGTTCATGCCGTTGAAGTTTGCGGCAGGATTGAAAGTGCGGAATTGTTCGAAAGCTTTCGAAGCAGTTTCCTGTTGAGCTTTCACCCAGTTGTTATAAACTTCACCCAGGTTCGCCTGATTGCGGAATGCTTCAGTTGATTTCTCGAAAGATGCCTTTGCAGTTTCAGAAGCCTGTTCAGTTGCTTTCTTCGTGATTTCATTCTGTTTGTTCAACCATTCCTGGTAAATGGAAAGTCCTTCTGTAGCAGCGTTACCGGATTTAACCGAATCCTGAAGTTTGCGATTGCTTTCAGTCCAGTTGTCCATGATTTGCTTCTGTGTTTCGAGCCACGCGTCGAAGAAATTCTTGTTTTCCATGATTTTTATTGTCTAAAATGTTGTATTACAATGCGTTAACTATGTATGCGGGTTTTGAGGGTGCAAAGGTAGTTCATTTTCAGCCTGTTTCATCGATTCATCTATAAAAAATATTATTCGTCGATGAAAATGGCTTATTCGTGGCAAAAATCAGGAATTCATATTGCCCGGGAGCAAACGGAGTTTTAAGAATAGATTAATTCCTGAAGATCGACGCGCACTAATTTGAGAGTCGCTATTTTCGCGGCACAACATCAAAACCTCCGACACATGAGCATTGAGCAAGGAACAACTTACACACACGAATTTTCATTCACGCAGGATGAAGTGGTGAAATTTGCAGAAGTAACAGGCGATAAAAATCCTGTGCATCTGGATGAAGCATACGCTGCAGGAACCATGTTCAAACGTCCCATTATGCATGGATTTCTTGGAGGAAGTGTTTTCTCAAAAGTTTTCGGAACACTTTTTCCCGGAGAAGGAACAATCTATCTGAAACAATCGATGAGCTTTATGCGTCCGATGTATGTAAACACGGCATACGAAGTACGCATGACGGTAAAAGACGTGAACAAAGAGAAGCACAGAGCAAGCGTTGAAACGAATATCGTTGATAAAGCTACCGGCGACGTTGTGATCAGCGGTGAAGCAACGGTTATGAATGTGAACAGAATCTGATCATTCGAAATTCAGGCAAGAACAAAAAAGCCCTTCTGAATTTGAAGGGCTTTTTTATTTTCTGCAGGATAGTTCGTTCAGAGTTATTAACGCATGCAATTCAGATTCAGTTAGACTTCGAAAAATACAGAAGCCGTGAAACCGTTTTGTAAATCTGTTTTCAGGGTAGAATCCAGCTTTTCGGCCATCTGATAAGAAGTAGGAATTCGGGAGTCAATTTCCTTCTGATCCGTTTTGATCGGAGCATGTATACTGAGTTCAAGCCTTGTATTCACGATTTTGGCCCGAACGGTTATCGTGCGCTTTTTTTCCTCTGATTTTTTATTCACCAGAAACATTAGTATTTCATTCAGCAAAAGACCGGCGAGTGAAGCTTTGTTGACGCTGAGTTCACATTGATCCAATGTGGTAATAATGTTCGTGTCGACACCCGGTTGCATTGCTCTGTATCCGGCAACGAGGTCAAGAATCAGATCGCGGAAGTTCACTTTACCAACGCTTCCCGATTGATACAATTGACGTTGTATCAAATCAAGACTTGAAATCCGGTTTCTCAACTCATTGAATAAGTCCTTGTGATATTCATCTTTCGCTAACAAAACATCCTGTTTGATGAGGTCCTGTATCAATGCGAAATTGGTGCGTACTCTTCTGTGAACTTCTGTAAGCAACAGCTTTTTTTCATCAAGGGTTTTTTCAAGTTCCTGTTGTGCGTGTTTGCGTCGTATCGATTCGATTGTTAATGCCACAACCTGTGCCACGAACAATCCGAACTTCTGTTCTGATGCTGACCACTCACGGGCAGATTCGGTGTCTTCGAAGCAGATCAGTCCTACCATCTTTCCTGAAATGCGAACGGGCACATCGATCAGAGAACAGATGCCGTTAACCACAATATAATTGTCCCTCAACTCAGCTGTGTTGGAATCATTCAAAGCATCTTTGGTAGGAATGATTTCTTCCGTTTCGAAAAGGTTAAAATATTTCGGAAGTTGATATCTGTAAAGCGTTGCATTGGGAAGCAACGTATGACTTCTTCGGTCGTAGTTGATCAGACTTGTGATGGAAACATACTCAGGAGCGAATTCCCAGATGTTTACTCTTGTTACAGACAATGCGTGCGATGCAATTCTGCAGATTTCATGCAATGCATCTTCCAATGATCCTGTACCGATTACGGCAGATTTGAGCAGATTTTCTGCGGCAGCTTTTTGTGCGGCAATTGCATTAATTTTTTCTGACTGTTCGTCCGCATCCGGCATTACCAGAAGAAAAATTCCACCGCGCAGTTGTTTCAGGCTGCAATTTACATAAAGAGAAGTTCCGGATTTATTTCGACACTTAGCAGTAAGCGATTTGGGGAAATCTGAAATCGGGAATTGTTGTAACTCAGGAACGCCAATGATAATATCTGAAACGGATCGATCCGATACGTCACCGAAAATTGCAGCACAACAGGTGTTAAGGAAAATAATTTTCCCGTTTGCACTGAAAACAACCACACCTGCCGGTAAGTCGTTATATGCCTGAATGATTTCGGGATGTAAAATATCAGTGGCCGTTACTTGCATCGGCTTCGGAGTTTGATTTACCTTTCGACTCTGAAAATTACGAAAAACCTGTTATGCCTGAAGGATTGAATTCAGATTTTCACAGAACTCACGATGGATTGAACCTGTATTACGAATGGTTCAAAGCAACTGACGCGGAGAAACCGGTTGTTGTTTTCCTCAATGGATTGTCGCAAACAACTCAGGCTTGGGCAGGAATCACACCCAAACTTCCGGACGGAACCGGTTATTTATGTCTCGATCTGATTCATCAGGGAAAATCCGATGAAGCGGAATTGTTCCGTACATACGATGAGCATAGTGCGGATGTGTTATCACTCTGTGATGCGCTGCAATTGAAGAATGTTTACTTGTGCGGAATTTCTTACGGTGGAGGAATAGCTCAGCATTTGCTCGTTAATTATCCTGATCGGTTTGAAGGCGCTGTGCTCGCCGCTACTTTTGCGCATACAACACCATTGTTTAATGCAATAGGTGATAGCTGGAAAGCGGCGGTTGTTGCAGGCGGTTATTCACTTATGCTGGATGTAATGCTGCCCGTTGTTCTGGGAGCATCTTATTTCAAAAATCCGTTGATTCCGATTCCGCTCTTGAAAACTTTGCGTGCTGCAAATGAAATAAGCGCTTCACGTTTGCTGAAACTGATGAAGGGAACGGAAGAAAGAGAAGATTACAGAACGAAATTGGATGCTGTTAAGAAACCTGTTCTCATTCTTCACGGTGCTGAAGATATTCTGATAACCGAAGAAATTTCGAATGAATTACATCACAGTATTCCGGGAAGCAAATTGGAAATTATTCGGAATGCAGGACACACTTTGAATCTCGAAGCAATTCCTCAACTCGCAGAAGCGGTGAATAAAATGCTCAAGAATTGATCAGTATTTATTGAGGAAATGTTCTTCCACGTCGAACGTTGAACGAACACCAACCAGATCATATTCTTTTTCCAGCCAGCTTTCCGCCACCCGGCGACCCTGTTCTTTCAGATATAAAAGAAATTCCCAGGATGTATTGAGTTTACTGGAGTATGAAAGTTTGTCAAGCACATCATAACCCGAAATACAATGCACGAAAATTTCGCGATCCTGTTCCGGTAATTTCACGCCGCGACGAATCAATTCATTGCGATAATGTACCAGATGCATTTCATTGATCAGACTGGAATTGAAACTGATTTCATTGACGCGTTCTGAAATATCACGAGCTGATGTTGGCAGGTTGTGAATGTTGATGGAATTGATTTTCACCAGAACAACATCATGCGAAGTTGTTTCAGCAATTAACGGAGTTAAAGGCGGATTACCCATGTATCCTCCGTCCCAATAGTAATCGTTTTCAATTTTCACCGCTTGGAAAAGAAACGGCAAACATGCAGAAGCGAGAACCGCATCAACAGTGATTTCCTCGTTATGAAAAACTTTTGCGCGATTGGTTTTAACATTAGTCGCACACACAAAAAGTTTCTTGGTGTTGTAGTGCTGAAGCTCTTTGAAATCGATCAGATCTTCCAATACATCACGCAGCGGATTGTAATTGAAAGGATTCAATTCATACGGCGACAACGATTGTGAAATAGCATTATACCAGAGAAATCCCGGAGAGTAATGCATGTTGCCGAAATTCATAGCATTATCCCACGGAGAAGGTTTGAACATGTAACTTCCGTACTGTGAAATTTTCTTCCACAACGTTTCAAGAAGTTCCTTCGCTTTTTCGGGTCCGCCAATGTGCAAGCCATAGGCTAGCGTAACCGCGTTGACTGCTCCGGCACTCGTGCCGCAAATTCCTTCCGCAACAATTTCCTCAACTTCCAGCAAGCGATCCAACACGCCCCATGTAAATGCACCGTGCGCACCGCCGCCTTGAAGAGCGAGAGTGACAAGTTTCTTATCAAACAAATGACGTGGATTCACGGCGGCAAAGATAACTGGAAATACCGTGTTGTGGAGTTAAGTTATTTTCCTCCTGCGGAAATAGATTGACTTTTTGATATTGCAGCTGTAATTCCTATTACATACGTAACCGTCAAACCCAGAATGGGGAGCAAGGGATACATTTTCTCTTCTTCGTTGCCATCAGAGAAAAGCAAAACGGAGACAATGAAAATCGCGACAGTTGGTATAAACAGAATAATAAAACCCGCTATTTTCGCTCCTTTCAAATGGCTTTTTCCAATGAAAAGTCCGGCAGCAACTCCCATCAAAATCCAGGAAAGCAAAAGCGGTAAGCTGACGAGAATTGTGAGCAATCCGCTCATCGGTCCGTAGTTGTCGTCTTCGATGCGCGTTATCTGAATAAATCCAACAACTACGTATAAGATCGCTACTGCAATGGAAAGTGCGGTTTTGCCCATGACCATGAATTATTGCGCGTTCCAACCGCCATCAACCGGAATTGCGGTTCCTGTAATTAATTCTGCGTGATCCGAAGCGAGGAAGACACACAATGCTCCCAGCGATTCCGTCTTCACGAATTTTTTTACTGCATGTTTCACCAACATCACTTTTGCAATCACATCTTCTTCACTCATGTTGTGTGTTTTCGCCTGATCTGCCACTTGTCCGCGTACAAGCGGTGTGTCAACGTATCCCGGACAAACTGAGTTGGCTGTAATACCGAAAGGAGCGCCTTCTAAGGCAGTTACTTTTGTGAATCCGACAATTCCGTGTTTGGCAGCAACGTATGCCGATTTAAATTCTGAGGCAACAAGTCCGTGTGCAGAAGCAATGTTAATCACGCGCCCCCAGTTGCGTTTCTTCATTCCGCCGAGTACAAGTCGTGTGGTATGAAAAGCTGCGGTGAGATTCAGTGCAATAATTGCGTTCCATTTTTCCACGGGGAAGTTCTCGATTTCAGAAACAAATTGAATGCCTGCATTATTCACCAATACATCAACGGGTCCCAGATTTTTCTCGGTTTCACCAATGTATTTTTCAATTGCAGCGGGATCCATGAGATTCGCATCAGAGAAAAAAGTTTTCACACCGAATTCTTTACCGACCACTGCGGCAATCTCAGCTCCGTTTTTCTCCAGACCGTTGAATGAAATATTGTAACCTGCACGAGCAAATTCTCTTGCAATGCCAAGACCGATACCGCTTGTGCTTCCTGTAATCAGAACATTTTTACTCATGGAGCAAATGTACGCAACAGGAACCACCGAAGGATCAACTGTAAATCGTAATTTCGTGCATGATTTCACTTGATCCGAAAGACCTTAAAACTGCGCAGATTCATCAATATCTTCTGCACGCAGTTGCACCACGACCTATAGCGTTTGCAAGTACAGTTGACAAAGACGGTAAACCGAATCTGAGTCCGTTCAGTTTTTTCAATGTGTTCTCTGCTAATCCGCCTGTTGTGATTTTCTCTCCGGCGCGAAGCGGAAGGACAGGCGCGACAAAGAATACTCTCGACAATGTTCGCGAAGTTCCTGAAGTGGTAATCAATGTTGTGAACTACGATTTGGTGCAACAAGCTTCATTGAGCAGTACTGAATACGCGAAAGGTGTGAATGAATTTGAGAAAGCCGGACTGACAGCAGAACCGTCTGTGAAGATCAATCCTTTCCGGGTGAAAGAATCTCCTGTTCAATTGGAATGTATTGTGAAGGAAGTGGTGGAATTGGGCACGCAGGGTGGCGCAGGAAATCTTGTAATTGCTGAAGTGGTAATGATTCACGTGAATGAAAATGTAATTGATCCTGCCACCAACATGATAGATCAGAATAAAATTGATTTGGTGGGCCGTTTAGGCGGTGATTGGTACAGCAGAAATTCAGGAGCAGCATTGTTTAAAGTGGCAAAACCGCTTACAACCATAGGGATCGGTGTTGATGGAATTCCGGAGCACATTCGTTTCAGTAAAGTTTTAACCGGAAATCATTTGGGTCAGCTCGGGAATGTAGAAAAGATGCCTACACCGGAAGATGTGCGCCATTATGTAAATACGGGCGCAATCAATGAAGCTTTTGAGATGTACGGAAAGAATCTGCAGGCATTGGATGTTCATTTACATCACATTGCGGCGCATTTGCTGGACAACGGCAAAGTGGATGAAGCCTGGAAGGTGTTGTTGTCGGATCAGTTATGAACAATCTGTAAACGTGCGGAAACAGGAAAACTGTAATTCGTATTTTTGTTAATCAAATTTTAAAAAACAGTTTATCATGTTTAACATCACAGGACAACTTAAGGTAAAGTATCCGGAACAGCAGGTTTCAGATCGTTTCAGAAAAAGAGATTTTGTCATCACCGACAACTCTTCACAGTATCCGCAGCACATTTCTTTTCAGCTTACGCAGGACAAATGCGCTTTGATTGATCAATTCAATCCTGGCAGTGAAATCCGTGTGTTTTTCAATTTGCGTGGTCGCGAATGGAAATCACCGCAAGGCGAAATCAAATATTTCAATACTATTGAAGCTTGGAAAATCGAAGCCGTTAATCAGGGTGTTCCTCAACAGAATGCTCCGGTAATGAATTCAACTCCGGCTCCTGATATCACAACATTCAGCGCTGCTGATGAAAGTGATGATCTTCCGTTCTAATCAAAAATCAATTTTGGACATACGGCTCTCAGAAATGAGGGCCGTTATTTTTTCCGGATATACAGATCGACCGAGGCTGAATCCAACAC
>JBJOKQ010000085.1:0-13913 GCA_046046005.1 Bacteroidota bacterium
ACGGAATCGTTGTATGTCACAATCAACTCAATCGCTCCTGACGGCTTGGAAAGTTTATCTGTCACCACAGTTTTTACAACGCGAAAACCACGACCCGTTGAGTCTGCATACAAATGATGCTCTGTCAACTTCCCTTCTTTCCATGATTTCGTTTCTTTCAATCTCTTGTTGTGCGATAAACTGTATGACCGCGATCCGTCACTGAGATAAGAATCTACACTGTACCAGAAAGAACTCTTGGAAATGGTATCCGTTAACTGATACTTGTATAACGTATCCTTTCTGCTGAATGCAGTAACACGCATAATGTGTACGTCTTCGTTCACATCTTCGAAAGAAAACACTTCCCGATAAACCGAACTTGCTTTCCAACGTTTTTTACCTAAAGTTTCAACGTACTTCCACGATACGATGGAATCATCCGTTTCAGTTTGCGGCTCCATATCTGCACGATGAGCAATTCGTTCGTACGAATACACGTTACCTGCAGTATCGCCTTTTAAAATGCGATATGAATTGTGTTGAACTGTATCGCTTTTAAACAAAAAGTACTCTTCCCACTCGTTAATGCGTCCACGTTTGTCATAGCGAAACTTGCGCCGCAAAGAAGAATCAGGCGCCGACTTATTTACAATCAAATCGTTCACGCATTTTCCCTGCTTGTCGTAATACGTGGTTTGAACTTTTATCAGTTTATCATTCCGGTAAGTAGAATCCGTTTCCTGTACAATCCCAAGCCGACCGTAAAGTGCAGCATTGGTATCCACCACCGTCCAATGAAATCCTAAAGGCCAGAATTGTGAATCTTGTCCGTAAGTCGCCTTTACGAGCAGCAGCAGAATAACAACACTGAACAGCTTTCTCAGCATAACTTAACAGAAGGTTCAATTCATTTTCAAAAAACTCACCCTTACCGAAAAGCGCGTAAACTCCTCTTTCCCTCCTCCCAATTCATCCAGAAAAAGATACACCCAACCTTGAGGCGTTTTCCATGCGGTTTCCAGATACATGTACTTGTAACTTACAGCAACATCCCGAGGTTCATATTCCGGAGTAATCTTATTGGTAACCGTATCCGGCGTTCCCAATGATTTCATCCCTTCGGCGAGCAACTTCTCCGCACGATACTTGGAAGAGTTGTAAGCAATAAATTCCGATTCATCACCGTACGATCTTCCATTTACACTCATGTAACTCATTTCAACGAGAACACCGCTTCTGAAAATAAACTTCCACGTGGCAGGATACTTCACCGAAATCTCATTATCAACAATGATGTATTGATGCAATCCTTCATTGGCGTTCCCCGTTTGAATACGCGGTTTACGATGCAAAAGATCACCACGACTCTCTCGAACACAGAATGGAAATTTCGAATTCGCCACTGATGAACTGACATTCACTTCAAAGTAGTACGAATACGTAAGCTTCAGCGATCCTGCCTGGAGTACATTGGGATTCGGATTGTTTGCATTCGAAATCTCATGCGCAACGCGAATTGTGATCACGCTGCTGTCTTTCATTTTCCATTGCGCGAAGTACAATCCATAATACGGATTATCGCCAACGCTATTCCCCGACTTTATACGAGTGTTCTGAATGATCGACTTTCTCTGTAAAACCGTTGCTTTACCAATGAGATTCTCCAGGTCCTTGGTCAGTTTTTGTGCACTGACAATCATCCTATGCACGCGGGTGGAATCGAAATCAGGATAATTCGGAGAAGGTCCTTCCGCTTTCAGGGAATTAAAATAATATTCGCTTACTGAATCGTTGAGAATCTTCCAGCGTGATGTTCCGACAGAACCGGAAAGTGTATCCCATGTATTGAGCCAATACGATTCTGCTTCGTAGTTGCGTTGAGCTTCCGGGTAACGTTTCTGAAATTCCGTTTCTTGCATCGAAGGACTGAAACGGTCCAACTGTGCGTTTACAATCGCAGGAAAAAACAACAGCAGGAAGAGGAAACGATTCATCGCAATGCGAATGTCGATGTGAAAAATCAATTGAAGCTGAGCACGGTTCGCTTGATGATGTCCACACATTCCATCAGCTGCGTTTCATTCATCACCAGCGGCGGCGCAAAACGGATGATATCTCCGTGCGTAGGTTTGGCAAGAAGTCCGTTTTCCTTAAGTTTCATGCACACTTCCCAAGCGGAAATACCGTCTTTCTCTTTGATCACCATAGCGGTGAACAATCCTTTACCCCGAATGAGAGCAATGCGATCAGAGCTGATTTTACGCAACTCCGTGCGGAGCAATTCTCCAAGTCGAAGAGAGTTTTCAGAAAGCTTTTCTTCTTTCAGAACATTCAATGCTTCAATTGCCACTTTACACGCCAATGGATTTCCGCCGTACGTAGAACCGTGTTCACCCGGCTTTATAGTCAGCATGATTTCATCATCCGCAAGTACAGCTGAAACGGGAAGAACACCACCTGAAAGTGCTTTACCGAGAATCACGATATCCGGACGAACACTTTCGTGATCGCATGCGAGCATTTTACCTGTGCGACCAAGTCCGCTTTGAACTTCATCAGCAACCATCAACACATTGTACTTATCGCACAAAGCGCGAACGCCTTTCAGATAACCGTCATCCGGCACCACTACTCCCGCTTCACCTTGAATCGGCTCGAAAACAAATCCTGCAACGTTCTTATCTGTGAATGCATTTTCCAATGCCTGAAGATTGTTGTAAGGAACAATCACGTATCCCGGCACAAGCGGACCGAATCCACCGTAGCTCGACGGGTCAGTAGATGCAGAAATCGAAGAAATCGTTCTGCCGTGGAAATTACCTTCCACGAATACAATCTTCGCCTGATTATCGGCAATGCCTTTCACCTTATATCCCCAACGGCGTGCAAGTTTAACAGCTGTTTCAACTGCTTCAACACCTGTATTCATCGGCAACACTTTATCGTAACCGAAAAATTCAGAAATGAATTTTTCATACGCTCCGAGCGAATCGTTGTAGAATGCACGCGATGTCAACGTCAGTTTCGAAGCCTGATCCGTAAGCGCTTTGATGATTCTCGGGTGACAGTGACCTTGATTCACGGCAGAATAAGCCGACAGAAAATCGTAATAGCGTTTACCGTCAACGTCCCACACGAAAACGCCTTCTCCGCGTTCCAGCACAACCGGTAAAGGATGGTAATTATGCGCACCATACTTATCCTCAAGGGACATCAACTCTTCTGAACGTGAAATTTTTTCGGCCACAACTGACATGATTAATTGGGATTAATTGGAGTGTAAAGGTAAGAAATTGCGAATTAAGGATTGCGGATTCCGAATTACGGATTCCGAATTCCGATACCGCCATACACAGGTCTAATGTCTATAGTCTAAAGTCTATAGTCTAATGACCTTTCATCGTATACGCCCATCCGTAAATCGACAAAATCATAAACAAGTAATACCCCAGAAAACTGGAAATGAAGAAATGTACCAGGTAGATAAGTCCGGGCACTGTGTTCTTCCGTGCGAAGCGTTTGAGAGATAGAATCAGCACAATAATAGTGTGCGTCCAGCACACGGGCAGAGAAATCAGGTTCACCAGAAAATCAGTTCGGGTTGCCGAACCATCGGAGTAATGACTTTTCACAAATAAAATTATCACTGCGAATGCGAGCGTGAGAATGAAATGAAAGAGCCAGCTACGGAGTAAAAACTGTGAAAGTGAAGGTGAAGTATCAATTCCCATGAGGGAAAGGTAGGGAAATGAGTGGAAAGCATGAAAAGATGAACGTATCGAACTCAATTCTTTAATACGCGCGTGATTCGGGATTAAATGCGATGATCCCGCTTACAACCAAAGTCAAAATCAAATGTGACCTTCGGGTTGGGGATTAACTGCGTTGATCCTGTTTGGGAGTCCTGCAAACAAAATGCCTTGATACGCTTTGCGTATCTGCACTTTTATTTTTCGCAATGCCTTAAGCAAGCTCAGCCATTGCTGCAAAATAAAAATGCCGCGTTGCTGCGGCATTTTGTTTGCGGTGAGGGAGGGATTCGAACCCTCGGTACAGTTTGACCCGTACGGCAGTTTAGCAAACTACTGGTATCGGCCTCTCACCCACCTCACCGGGGAACCGAATACGGGCTGCAAATTTATAAATTCTTTTAACTAATGCGTCGAAATTGACACGTTTTTTTGGTGTCGGTATTCTGACACATTTCAGATTGTTTATAGTTCAGGGGTGTTATATTTGCGAATCATCAGCCCATGACTATGAAAAATCAATTCGCAACAGGTCTTCTCTCACTTTCAATTTCAGCATTTCTCGTTTCCTGTTCCGATACACCCGAAGGTAAATTCTCCGACGGAAAAACGTCCGATTCCGACAGCTCTTCCGGTGATGTGAGATACATCCTGAACAAGAAAGCGGATAAGTGGCTTGACGATTGGTCAAAAGAAAATGTTGTGGTGTATCATTGGCGCGGCGAACCGGATAACCTGCACCCCACCAACGGCGCTTCAAACCCACGCCGCATGATTCAGGATTACACGCAACGCTTCCTGCTCAATATCGACCTGCAGACACTCGAACTTCGCCCGGATCTGGTAACGAAGATGCCTGATGTTTCGGAAGACGGATTGACATACACTTATGACCTCAGAACAGATGTGAAATGGGATGATGGCTCTCCGCTTTCCGTTGATGATGTAATCTTCACAATGAAAGCGCAAACCTGTCCGCAAACTAATAATCCGGCTTACAAGGCATTGTTTGAATTCACCAAAACAGTCGAAAAAGATCCATCGGCTCCGAATCGATTCAAAGTCGTATTCAACCGCCGATTCCTCTACAATGTTGCAATGTTCGGTGATATCGCCATCATGCAGGAGAAATTCCACGATAAAGACGGCGTTCTGAAGAAATATACAATTGCACAATTCCTCGATCCTGAATTTGCAAAAGCTCAGCACCCGGATCTTGATGCATGGGGCAAAGAATTCAATGATCCGAAATACGGTCGCGACATCAACTTCCTCAACGGCCTGGGACCCTATAAAGTAACCGCATGGGAAGACAAGGCTCGTCTGGAACTTACTCGTAAGCCGGCACATTGGACACAAACAATGCCGAATCCCGGCTACTACGATGTGGCATATCCGGAGAAAATCATTTGCCGTACCATCACAGATGAGAACGCAATTGCTCTGGAATTGAAGAATCAAACCATAGATGTATCAAGCTGGATTTCCACTCACGGTTTGTTCGAGTTGCGTAAAGATTCTTTATTCAACCGCAATTTTCACTCCGCTTTCGTTTACAATTTCGATTGGCAATACATGGGCTTTAACATGAAGCCGGAAGCCGTGAATCGCACGCCTTTCTTCACCGACAAGAAAGTGCGCAGAGCGATTACGCATTTGATACCATGCGATGAGATGAACCAAACTTATCTCGATGGACAGGCAGTGCGGATGGCCAGTGCTGTAACGCCTACACGCAAAGATGTATTTGATCCGAAGCTGAAGCCGATTGAATACGACATCGAACAAGCGAAGAAACTGCTTGATGAAGCCGGCTGGAAAGACACCGATGGAGACAACATTCGCGATAAGATGATCAACGGTAAAAAAGTGCCTTTCGAATTTGAACTCATGATCATGACCGGCAATGTAGCAGGTGCGAACATGGCGAAAGACATTAAAGAATCACTCTACAAAGCAGGTGTTGTTGCAAACATCCGCAGTCTGGAATTCGTTACATTCTACCAGCAGCTTCCGATGCACGAGTTCGACATGTATTTCGGTGCGTGGTCGGGCAGCGCTTTCCCTGAAGACTACAAGCAGATCTGGCATTCTGAGCAATGGGCAAACGGAGGTTCCAATTATGTTGGATTCGGTTCTCCGGAAACAGACAAACTGATTGACTCCATCCGCGTTCAGATCGTTGACAGCCTTCGTCATCCAATGGAACGTAAATTGATGTCCATCATTTACGACGAACAACCTTACGTTTTCCTTTTCATGGTGCCGCGCAAAGTTGCAATTCACAAGCGATTCGATAACGCAAACATGTTCTGGGAAAAACCGGGCGTTTATCTTCCTGCATTGAAATTGTGGGCTCCGGGCGTAGCCATTACAACCACCAACTAATCTCCTTTTTCAGGAATGCTGAAATACATACTGCGTCGTATTCTGATTTTCATCCCGACGTTGTTTGTCATTTCATTGATTGCATTTGTCATCAGTATCAACGCTCCGGGTGATCCTGTAGAGAATCTGTTTGCCGGTGCTAAAGGCGGTGAAGGTTCATCTGCTTCCAATGCAGGAATGACCAAAGCAAAAGACGAGCTTCGACACGAACTCGGTCTTGATCTTCCGGTTTTTTATTTCACATTGACGTCGCTGTCGGAGCCGGACACGCTTCATCTCATCAAAGACAAAAGTCACAAGGAAAATCTGGAGCGACTCATTCGGGAATACGGCAATTGGGAATTCATTCAGGAATATTACCGTTCGCTCATTGCTTTGCGCAATGAAGCTTTTACTCGCACGGAAGCAGACAGTAATCTGTTAAAGCAAATCACTTCAGATTCATTACTGATCATTGAAGACAACTTTGCACAGAAATGTATTTCACTGCTGAGAACGCAGGACGCAACAGAAATCAAATCAAAGATCGATGCGCTGCAAACGGAATGTGGAAGATTCTCGCATCTCGGTGCAAATAATTTTCTCGGGCGCTTCGCTTCTCTCCTCAGCAATTGTGAAAACGCATTCGCCGCAGTTGAAAGCAACTCTTCATCATGGAAAACATGGATTCCGGCATTGCGTTTCTACGGATACAATCAGTACCATCGTTGGCTCTTCGGTGACGGTAACTGGTTAACCGGAAATGATGCGCAACATTGTCGCGGTGTGATTCGAGGAGATTTCGGAGTTTCCTATGCAACAAGAAAACCGGTAACGGAAACCATCGCCCGCGCGTTACCGTGGTCCATGTCGCTGACCGCAATGTCAGTGCTACTCGCCTATCTCATCAGCATTCCTATCGGTGTGCAAGCTGCAGCCAAACGGGGTTCATTCTTCGACAGAAGTTCATCTGTTGTATTGTTTATGTTGTATTCGCTACCGTCTTTTTTCATGGGAACATTGTTGTTGATGACATTCGCGAATCCGGATGTGCTCAGCATTTTACCTGCAAACGGCGTAGGTCCCGCAACCGGAATTCCTGAAGACGCAACATTGTGGGAGAAGTTCAACTTGACTTGGCCTTATCTGGTTTTGCCATTGATTTGCTACACGTACAGTTCGCTTGCATTTCTCAGTCGCACGATGCGTGTTGCCATGTTTGAAATTTCTTCACTCGATTTCATGCGTACCGCACAAGCAAAAGGACTTTCCGCAAATCTCATTTATTACAAGCACGGATTGCGCAATGCACTTTTGCCGATCATCACTGTGTTCGCGAATATATTTCCGTTGGCTGTAGGCGGTTCCGTAATTCTGGAATATCTCTTCGGCATTCCGGGAATGGGTCCTGAAATTCTGACTGCAGTACAAACGAAAGATTACCCGATGATCGTTGCGGTATTTACTTTGTCGGGCTTCATGACCTTGATCGGTTATCTTGTTGCAGATATACTTTACGCCATTGCAGATCCACGTATTTCTTATTCGAAATCATGAGCAAAGAGGAGAAAGAAATACAAACGGCTCAGCAACCGGAATTCAGTTTCAGGAAATATTCCTGGAAACAATTCAAGCGAAACAAACCTGCGCTCATTTCACTCTATGTGCTGTCGGTGTTTGCATTTGTGGCTTTACTCGCTCCTTACATTGCCAACGAAAGACCATTGTATGCGAAGTACAAAGGACAAACATTCTATCCGGCATTTACAAGTGAAACCAATTACAGATTTCAGGATCCGCAAAGCGGTGAAAGTATTAATCTGCAATTGGACATTACAGATTGGAAACGTTTGGAATATGAATCTGTTTTCTGGGCGCCTGTACCGTGGTCGCCAACAACAAAAGACAAAGCGAACCGCAGATGGGTTGGTCCGGGAGATCCGCAACGATTTATCACCAATGCAGGCGATACGTTGCATATGCCTTCCCGTTTTCGTCACCGTTTGGGAACGAATGAATCCGGCGAAGATGTTTTAGCAGGATTGATTCACGGCACACGAATCTCATTGAGCATTGGATTCATCTCCATGGGAATTGCTTCCTTCATCGGATTGTTTCTCGGCGCTGTTGCAGGTTATTTCGGTGATAACAGATTACAGCTCGCAAGAGGTCGCTTTTATATGATCCTTCTCTCTTTACCCTTCGCTTGGTTCTATGCATTTCATGTGCGTGCATATCGTCTTACTGATGCAATGGGCGAATCCGGATTTTCATTCCTGATTGCGTTGCTCATCAGCATAGCTGTCTTCGCATTCGTGATAGTGATCTTTGGCACCATAGGTCGCTTGATGAGTAAAGGCCGTTATTTCGGCAAACAGATTTTCGTTCCGTTAGATACCATCATTTCACGCGGCATTGAAATACTGAATTCCATTCCGGTAATGATCCTGATTATTTCACTCGCTGCAATGGTGAAAGAGTATTCTATCATTTACGTCATGGTGATCATCGGACTCACATCATGGACCGGTATTGCTCGATTTACACGTGCAGAGTTTCTGAAAATCCGCAGTATGGATTACATCAGCGCCGCGCAGGTCATGGGTTTTCCTGAGAAGCGCATAATTTTCCGTCATGCATTAATCAATGGAATGGCTCCGTCATTAGTTTCCATTGCTTTCGGTATTGCAGCAGCAATTCTGATTGAATCCGGACTTTCCTTCATTGGCGTTGGATTACCGCAAGATGTCATCACATGGGGCAAATTGCTCAATCAGGGACGCGAGAATTTCCATGCCTGGTGGCTGATTGTTTTCCCGGGATTGGCGATTTTCCTCGTTGTAACCGTATATAACCTTATAGGGGAAGGTTTACGCGATGCGTTGGATCCGAAGTTAAAGCGTTGATTCTCCGAATTTTTATTACCTTAGAAGATCGAAAAATTCTGAAATGAATCTCAAGAAGTTCATTACGGTTACACTTGTTATGGCGCTGGCATTGCCGGCACTTGCAACACGTCCGAAAATCGGTAAAGGATTCGGTCCTGGAATCAACGATGGCGCAGGAAACACAACAGGTGCAGGAACCACGGAAATTTCAATGCCGCTTGGTGTAGCCGTTGATGGATCAGATGTAAAATCCAATGTTTCAGGAACAGATAAAAATGATGCGAGCATTGTTTACACTGTCGATCTTGGTAACGAAACCGGCGCAGCCTCAGTAAACCAAACGCATTCTGCATTAGAGAAAGCACGCAGCATGAATGCAGCTTGCGTTCTCATTCGCATCAACAGTTTTGCAGGCGGATGGGACGATGCAGAAAATATCCGTCAGGAAATTCGCGACTTTGAAAAGCCTGTGATGATTGTTGTAAACGACAATGCAGGTTCAGCGTCAGCATTTGTTTCAGGTGGTAAAGACAGCGTTTTCAAATCCGGAAAATCAACTGTAATTACAAATCGCAAAGCAGCAGCGATTCACTCTAAAAACAAGAATGCGCAACGCAATACTATTGCAGCTATACAGAACCCGAACAACACGGACTTGTCTCCTTCCGCACATGAAAGCGAGCAAGTTGTTCTTGGAGATGAAACCATGCATGAAGTTTTGTATCGTGCAGGATTAAGTAATCTGACTGTAGTTCATCATGCGCCCGGAATTGCAGAACGCATGGCGGATGTATTAGTTCAACCTTGGGTTTCAGTTCTGATTCTTATTGTCGCAGGATTCGTTTTCCGCTACGCTTCGCGCAAATCTTTGCCGGGTCCTGCAATGTATTTGTTGTTCATCATCAGCGCCCTTTACATTGCTCCGTTCCATTTTGCAGGCTTGATGAATAACATTGAACTTGCCGGCGCGATGATTTCTATTGTTCTGCTCATCACATCTTTAAAGTTGAATAAACTATGGTTGCAGATTGTATGCTTTGGTTTGATTACCGTGTTTTTTGCACTGTCACAAATCAAAGATTCGGATAGCTTGTCTGCAGTTTTCTCTTCTACGCAGATTCTTTATTCGCTTGTGCTTTGCGCGGTTCCGGTTGCAGCAGGATTGCTGAGTGAAAAAGCAATACATCACATGCGTACTCAGCGTGTTCGCTCAGGGAAATAATCGGTATTACAACAGCCAGAGACTTTCAATTTCACCACCGTTCACGGAGAAGATGTGAATCAACGCTGCGAAGATTGCCCCGCCAGCCATGATGAGATTGATGAAAAGAAGAATGAGATAAAAGCAACCCAAATTGGAACCTGTAGGACTTGATTTGCGATACAATTGCAACGACATCCACGCCAAAGCCGTTGCCCCGACAGCAGCCACCATATGAAGTGTAGCGCTTTCAACCGGAGAGAATATACGCGTAAACATAAAACTCAGATTGTAGCTCCAACGCAGAACAACTGACAAAATCAGATATAAAACCGAATTGTATTTCGCGCGATCTTCGACTCTCATTGCGCACAAAGGTACGTTTTGACAAACAATGACATCTATAAAAAAATCAGGACTTTTAATTCTGCTTGCGATTTCCGGATTTCTGTTCAGTTTCCGCGGTGATCGTGAAGTGAATACTTCATCTGCAGAAACAAATCTTACCGGCAGTGATTCAGCGCTTCGTTTGATTCATGTATACGTTGCTTTGTGTGACAACGACTCTCAGGGTATTGTCCCGGTATCAAAGCGTATGGGCAACGGCAACGATCCCGACAACAATTTGTATTGGGGAAACGGATATGGTGTTCGCACCTTTTTTAATGCCAGTGATGATTGGAGACTGATTGCGACAATCAAGAAACCAACAACTGAAGTATTGGAGCGCTGTGTATGGAAACACCGCCGTTACAATTGCATCATGGTTGCAGATGCCTGGCGCGGTGCTAGAATAAAACCTTGCACAATGGAATTCCTGAAAAGTGCTTCCGGGAATAACACAGATACTTTAACCGTGAATGATAACGGCACTTTGAAAATGTTGATGCTGGGTAAATCGCATTTGGTGTGCTATGTTGGTCATGATGGGTTGATGGATTTTACCATTGACAATCCGCCTGTACGTAAAGACAGCAGCAACAAAGATGTTTTCATTCTAGCCTGTGCCAGCAAATTGTATTTCAAAGATGTAATCAAGTCGGCAGGCGCAAATCCTGTGTTATGGACCACCAATCTTCTGGGTCCTGAAGCGTATGTACTTAAAGCCGGAATTGACGGATGGTTATTGCGTGAGCCGGGAGAAAAAATCTGTGATCGTGCAGCAAAGGCATATGATCAGTATGTGCATTGCGGATATAACGGTGCACGCAGAATATTTACTACCGGATTCTGAATAAGGATTCCTAACTTTAACAAAAACCCGAACCATGGATTACAACATTCCCAATCAGCCTTTGAACGATCAGCAAGACGCTGAGAAAGGCAAGACGATAGGCATTCTCTCTTATTGTACATTAATCGGCTGGATCGTAGCAATTATTATGCACCAGAATGACAAAACCAGGTTCGGAGCATTTCATTTGCGCCAGGCATTGGGAATTTGGATCGCCTATTTGTGCTGCTTCATTGTAATCTTGATCACTGCTCCGTTCCTGTTCTTCATGTCGGTGTTTCTGTTACCGATTGTCGGAATAACAACCTTGATTTTCGTAATTCTCGGTTTGGTGAATGCGATCAACGGGAAAATGAAACCGACACCGCTTATCGGCGGATTGGCAGAAAAGATGCTCGCGGGAATCAAGTAATCAGCGGGAAATCGCTTCGTGAATTTTAATCACCTGCGGTAATAGCGGAAACCTTCCGTCGTTGCGTATGCACCATTTTGCCAATTGCATTTTGCGCTCGTCAGGCCATTGCTTGCGTATTCGGGCAATGACTTCTTCTGATGCAACATTATCACGTTTCATTACGCGATCGATTCGAATAGATTCCGGTGCTGTAACCAGAATCACACCATCGAGATGTTTTTCAATTCCGGCTTCGAAAATGATGGCGGCCTCTTTGATGAGATATGCTGCATCAGCGTTTTGAGAGCAGAATGTTTCAAAAGCGTCTCCAACTGCAGGATGAACAATCGCGTTGAGTTTCTCGAGAAGTCCTGCATCAGAAAAAACCAAAGCAGCCACTTTCTTTCGGTTTAATGTTTTATCGGGAAGATCATAAACATCACCGAAAATTTCAGTGATGCGCTTTTTTACTTCAGCATTTTCATTCTGAATCTTTCTCGCCTCATCATCGGAATTGAAAACAGGCACTCCGAGATTACGGAATAATTCTGCAATCATTGTTTTGCCGCTTCCGATACCACCTGTTAATCCGATCCGTTTCATTGATTCAAAAGTAGGAGTTTCATTCGGCATGAAGCCAAAGTGTAACCCATAAAAAAACGCATCACTGTTGAGTGATGCGTTTCCTTATTGGCTCAGTGAGAATTATTTCGTCTTCACGATGCGTTCCTGAGAAAGAATTCCGGTTGAATCAACAAAGCGCACAACATAAATTCCTTCAGCAAGCCCCGCTCCTACTTCAACGGTTCCTTTTGTATTGTTCAAAGCGTTTGTCATTACAACGCGACCTGTAAGGTCTACAACTTCCATCTGAATGTCGTTGTTCGTTTCGAATGAATATGCAACAGTAGTTGAGCCGTTGAACGGATTCGGATAAACTTTGATTCCTGAAGAAGCATTTTCAATAGCAGGAACTGCAACAGCATTGGAATCGGCAACAATGAAATTATCGAAAGCACCTTCTACCAGATGACCGGGAGCAAAGTCCTGAACTTCCACAATCAAACGCATGGTGGCAGTTGGTGTAATGTAATTTGACACGCGGTAACTGCGATTCACCCAGCTGGAGTTATTAGCTGAACCAACGTGTACTTTTTCAAGTGTAACCGTTGTGGTTCCGTCTGTAAGACGAATGAACATCGTATCGTTAGGGTTACCGCTTCCGCCTGCATTGAAGAACCAACGGCTGTAATGAATCCAAGCATCACCGTATGTAGTAAGATCCATTACCGGGCTCGTTAATGTAGTTCTGCCGTTATCAACATCATCCTGAGAAGCACTTCCACCCGCATTACCGGTCACATAACACTGATCGGTACAATCATTATTCACGTCTGTATCAGGATTTGCATCGTTAGTACTTTGATAAGAGGTTCCGATAGGCTCACCACGTTCCCAGATTCCTGCGTTAGCCGTGCTGTTTACCGTCCATCCAAGATCAAATGTGAATTCGTCCTGGTATCCGCGAGAAAGATCAACTGGTAACACGCCTGAAGTTGCAGTGATTGAGTCTGCAGTGCACAGCGTTTGATAACCCCAAACCGCAGATATGATATTGTAGCTTCCCGGAATAACAGTGCAATTGAAGAAATCACCTGTTCCATCGCTAACAAATTGGTAACTAGCATTGGTATTGTACACCAATACCGGTGCAGCAGAAATTGCACTTAATGAAGCTGCGTCTTCAACGTGACCGTTCAAGGAAACTGCTCCCGGAGCCGTCATTGCAACGTTGAAGAGGTTAACCTGACCTGGTGCGAATACAACGTTGTTCATTACAACAGTTGTATAACCCGGCTTGGAGTAAGTTACTGTGTAGGTTCCAGGCGTCGGAGTTCCTGTTGCATAGTTTCCGCTGATGTCTGATGTAGTTGAAACGTTTACTGAAGAAATAGTAATGGTTACGCCTGAAAGCGGAGTTCCGCAAATGCTGTCATACACGTTTCCTTCGAGGTAACATGCGCGCACATATGTTGGCGAGTACACGAATAAACCTTCATCGATATTCGACACCACAATTGTTCCCGAAGGGAAGAAC
>JBJOKQ010000086.1:0-13275 GCA_046046005.1 Bacteroidota bacterium
GTCGGAATATTTATTGATTCGACACTCACGTATTACCTGAAAACGGATTCCACAGGTAATGTTGAATTTTGCAAACGATATACGCTTGGTCCATCCGGCATTTTAAGTTCCGGCATCACATGTAAATCCGCTGACAACGATTCCGGTTACGTTTCGATACTTGGTCAATGTGCGATGGCATATGGGTTAGCCAAATTCGATAAACACGGAGAAACGGAATGGGTTGCCGGCTACAGTTCACCGTTGGGATTTTTAGGATCTGATGTATACGATATCGATTTAGGTCTCGATTCGGGATACATTACCACTGGTCAGGTAATAAATTCCGCAACGCAACAAATAAGCGCGGTTATAATTCATTCCGACAATAACGGTCAGGTCATTGCGAGCAAAAGCATTTTGATAGACTCCGCTTCCGGTGTTCATACCCGCATTACCCGGTTTTGTTGGTCTGAAAGTCAACAGTGTTACTACGCAACAGCAGGAACATTCTATGGCGTTCCGTTTATCAATCATAAGTTCATTTACATTCTGAAATTGGATGCCGATTTAAACGTGGTTTCGAGCTGGCGCATAGATCCGCCAACATTGCCCACCGAAATCATAGTTCATAACATGGAAGTAGCCCCTGATAATAATGTTGTTCTTAACGGAACGTGGCAGGACAGTACCAATGGTGTTTACAAATACTACATGATGAAATTTGATCCTTCAAACGGAAATGTTGTATGGAGTAAGTCAGCAAGAGGATTAATCAGCACACAATGGTATTTCTCCTCAACATCTATTCGTGGACTCAGTTTTTTTGGACCGAATGATGATATTTTATTCGGTGCTTTCGTCAATAACGATGGCAACTCTATTGCTTCAATTCACTCTAATGGAACGGGGTCATGTATCGCCATCGATTCGTCGGTTACGGTTGCTCCGGCTTCTAATTGGATCTGCCGCGACCTGGTTGTAAATAATTCTCCAACTTCCTTCATTTCCTATCCGCGAAGTCTTGCAATATCAGATGAAACATTCAAGGATACATTGATGTGCGGAACATGGACAGCCACTCAGGAAGTCATTCCGATCTACGAAGAGTTATTTAACGTCACTTCAAACAATGCTGTAACAACATTGCAGTCAAATAGCAATGAAATTCTCCATGTTGAAATTATTTCTGCCACCGGACAACTCGTGGGAAGGACAACATTGGCGCCGAATTCCTCCGAAGAAATAATGATTCCTGCTGTGGGCGTGTATTTCATCAGAGGTTACAATACGCAGAAGTCGCATTCAATTAAGATCGCCCGGTTCTAGTACTATTCGTTGAAATTGCCGCGTTGAAGCTCTCTCAGCCAGATTCCGAAGGAATTGTCACCAAAGGCGCACTGATTATTGTTTACCTTTGTAGCTTCAATTAATAAAGCAAAATGGCATATTCAGGTCGTTCCGGCGGTTCCGGCAAAAGAGATGGTCGGAAATCGGCTGGCAGCGGTAAAGGCAAATTTTCAGGAGACAGAAAATCCAGCGGAGGTTCTTCTTACGGTAAGAAAACTTCTTCAAGAGGCGGTGATCGCTCTTTTGGTGATAAACCTGCCTGGAAGAAATCAGGTTCTAAATCGTTTGGTGACAAACCGGCGTTCAAACGCCGCAGCGAGGATGGTGATGATAAACCGGCATTCCGCAAAAAGTCATTCGGTGACAAGCCGTTTGGTGACAAACCGGCATTCAAACGCCGCAGAGACGATGGTGACGAAAAGCCGGCATTCAAACGCCGCCGCGATGACGGAGATGATAAACCTGCATTCCGTAAAAAATCGTTTGGCGACAAACCGTTCGGTGATAAGCCTGCATTCAAGCGTCGCAGAGAGGACGGCGATGAAAAACCGGCGTTCAAACGTCGTCGCGATGACGGAGATGATAAGCCTGCGTTCCGTAAGAAATCTTTCGGCGATAAGCCATTTGGTGATAAACCTGCTTTCAAGCGCCGCGATGACGGCGATGAAAAGCCGGCATTTCGCAAGAAATCTTTCGGTGATAAACCATTTGGTGATAAACCGGCGTTCAAACGTCGCAGTGATGACCGTGATGACAAGCCTGCATTCCGTAAGAAATCGTTCGGCGATAAGCCATCGTGGAAAAAAGACGGATCACGTTCTTTCCGCAGCACCGATGAGAACAGCGGCGATTGGGAAGTATTCGAATCGAAAGACGATGCGAAGAATTTCCGCGACAAAGTTTCCACTAAAAAACATCGCGGATCTACTGATGAAGACGGAACAATTCGCCTGAACAAATACATTGCAAATACAGGTTTGTGTTCACGCCGTGAAGCAGATGAACTCATCGAAACCGGTGTGATCAAAGTCAACGGAAAAATCGTTACTGAACTCGGAACGAAAATTTCTCCATCCGACACTGTGCATTATGGAGATCAGTTGCTGCGCCGCGAAAAGCAGGTTTACATTCTATTGAACAAACCGAAAGATTACATCACGACAACTGACGATCCGCAAGAACGTAAAACCGTTATCGATCTGATTGAAGGTGCATGCGAAGAACGTGTTTATCCTGTTGGTCGACTTGACCGTAATACAACCGGAGTTCTATTACTCACCAACGACGGTGATCTTGCAGAGCGACTCATGCATCCCAAATACGGTGTGGAGAAAATCTATCAGGTGAATCTGGATATGAATCTCCGCAAGGAAGATTTCGATAAGATCCTTGAAGGTGTTGAACTCGAAGACGGATTCATCAAGGCAGATGATATCAGTTTTGTAGGCGACAGTCGCAAAGATGTTGGAATCGTACTTCATTCAGGCCGTAATCGAATCGTTCGTCGTTTGTTCGAGCACCTCGGTTATGAAGTGATTCATCTGGATCGTGTTTCTTACGCCGGATTAACGAAGAAAAACATTTCAAAAGGGAAATGGCGTTTCTTAGAGGCGAAAGAAGTCGGATTCCTGAAAATGAAGGTGGGTGGCGAGAAGAAAGCTGCGCGACCTTCAACCTACAGCTCACGCCGTAAAGCGTAATTAACATTTGACATTTAATACTTACAGTTTCGGCACACGAAACTGCTTCCGCGCGCGTTCTACCTTTACGGTTCAGGCATGGAAGCTACACAGCACCAGGAAATCCAACAGGTTGCGGAACCTAAAAAACGCCGCCCATGGTGGAAGAAAATTCTGCGGTTCATTTTCTGGACCGGCGGACTTGCGGTAGTATTTGTAGGATTACTTGGCGCAATGGCGTTCATATTCGAAGATGAAATCAAAGGGTATGTTACCAGAGAACTCAACACGCACCTGAATACAACAATCATAGTTCAACCGGAAGATATCAATCTTACATTCATTCGGGATTTCCCTCTTGCTTCTGTTGAGTTTACGAAAGTCACTGCTCTCGATGCAACCAAAGACAAAGAGCGCGACACACTTTTCAGTGCCGGAGAAGTTTCATTCTCTTTCAGTATTCTGGATATTTTTCGCGAGAACTATACCATCCGAAATATTTCGCTTGAAGACGGAATGGTGGATGTGCGTATTGACGAAAACGGAAACGACAATTATCACTTTCTGAAAAGTGACACCACTTCCACTTCATCCGATTCTTCTCAGGTTGCATTTGCTTTGGAAGAAATCAAATTCATTAACGTGGATCTGCGTTACAATGATGCGCCGTCACAAAGTAATTATGCGTTGCACATTAATGATCTGCTGTTTGCCGGCGATTTTGCCAAAGGAGAATTTGATCTTGAATCAGAGGCTGACTTTCTGATTGAAGAATTAAAACAGAAGGACGTTTCATTGTTCAAAGGCAACAACGGACATCTGAGTCTGGGAATGAATATCAATACTCACACCGGATTGTATTTCATCTCGAAAGGAGAACTCCAGATTGCTGATTTCCTTTTGGAACTTTCCGGCTCCGTTCAGGACAGAAAAAACAATTATCTGCTCGATATATTGGTGAAAGGAAAAGACGCAGACATCAATTCCGCACTTTCACTGGCGTCTGATTCTCTGAAGAAAGATTTAGCTGGAATTGAAACTACTGGCGAATTCTATTTCGAATCGACAATCAAAGGAATGTCGGGCGATACATCCGAACCTGCAATTGAAGCGAAGTTCGGGATACGCGACGGTGCAACTCTGAAACGTAAGAACAGCAATGTTACGCTGCAGAATATTTCATTGAAAGGACTTTACTCCAACGCCGGTAAATCGGAAATTCTGGAGTTGTCGAATTTCAGTGCGAGCACAAACAAGAGCCGTTTCTCCGGTTCGTTCAGCATGAAAGGAAATAAGAACCCGGTTTACACAACTGAAATCAATGGAAACGTTGACCTTGCAGAAATGCAACAGATCCTGGAATTGGATTCAGTAAAAACAGCAACCGGTAAAGTTGATATTCATTTCGAAGCATCGGGAAAACAAAGCGGTAACAAATCGCTTACACCGGCAGACTTTCGCAAATTCAAAACATCAGGTAAAGCACGTATGCAGAATGTTTCCGTTGCATTCGTGAATTCAACTGCAGCGGCTGACAGTCTGAACGGCGAATTGGAATTCGACGGAAACAACGTGAACATTAAAGAAGTTTCGGGAAATGCAGCAGGAAGTGATTTTGTAATCAACGGTACGTTGCGGAATCTGCTTGGCTATCTTTTCACCGACAAAGAGGTTCTGAATGTAGAAGGAGATTTCGTTTCGCGTAAGCTGGATCTGAATACGCTGCTCGCGTCCGATGAAAAATCCGGAGCTGATACCAATTACGTATTTGCATTACCGGCAAACGTGCGCATGAAACTGAACACGACGGTGAAAGAAATTCAATTCCGTCGTTTCACTGCATCATCGTTCACCGGTGTTTTCGAATTGCGGAACCGTCAGTTGCATTTGAATGATCTGAACATGCGCACGCTGGACGGAGTTGTAAGCGGTAATGGAATTGTAGATGCAACGCGCGACGACTCCTTGCTGATTTCCTTCAACAGTAAAATCGCGCAGGTAAACATCAGTAAGCTGTTCTACACTTTCGAAAACTTCGGACAGAAAGAAGGAGAAGAAACCATCGGAGACAAAAACGTTTTCGGATCGTTGACTGCCAATGTTGAATTCGTTTCGATGTGGGACAATAAACTCAACATCAACGAGAAGAAACTGTTCACGTTTGCGGATATTACAATTGACCAAGGCGAATTGAAAGAATTCAAACCGCTGGAATCATTGTCGCGTTTCATCAACATTGAAGAATTACGCGATATAAAGTTCAGCACGTTGCACAACACAATAGAAATCCGCGATCGTGTAGTGAACATTCCGAGAATGGAAATCAAATCTTCGGCAGTAGATATAATCATGTCGGGCACGCACGACTTCGACAACATGGTAGATTATCATTTCGTGGTTTCGCTGGATGAACTTCGTGCACGCAAAGCGAAAACCAAGAAAGAGAACAACGAATTCGGCGAAGTGGAAAGTGCCGGAAACAAACGTTACAAGCTGTACATTTCAATGAAAGGACCGGTAGACAATCCGGAGATCAAGTACCTGGATGCAAAAGGATTTATCGAGCAGAAAAAAGAAGAGTTGAAGCAGGAGAAACAGAATCTGAAAAACATCTTGCGTGAAGAATTCGGATGGTTTAAGAAAGACACGACGAAGAAAGATGAAGAACCGGAAGATGAGCCGGTGAATCCGGAAGGCGGAACAATTAAGTTCAAGAAGGGCAAAGACGAGGAAGAAGCACCGGAGGGAGAAGATTTTTAAAGCGTAAATCTCTTGTCAGGACGTAAGTCACTTAATCTGTCAGGACATAAGCCCTGACAGCGCTATGATGAAAATTCGAATTGCAACTTTAGCAGTCATTCTCTCTTCCTTTATCGGCTATCTCGAATGGGGCGGAGAACAAAGCGGATTTCTGTTGGAGATGGAAATGAATATTCTGCTTTCGGGAGCGAAGCAAGCTTTAGTACATCCTGCATTTCTGATTCCCTTTATCGGTCAATTACTATTACTGATTACATTGTTCCAGCGAGAACCGAAACGTTGGATGATATACACCGGCACCGGAATGCTTTCTCTCTTGCTCGTGTTTATTTTCATTATTGGCATTCTCAGTCTGAATGTGAAAATACTTGCTTCAGCATTGCCGTTTATCACCAGCGCAGTTGTATTGTTGCGGCTGTCACGACGTAAGTCGTCTGATGTGTCAGGACGTAAGTCTTGAAAGCGTTGCAATAAAAAAGCCCCGGTATTTTACCAGGGCAGTAATAGAAAACATGTTTAGATTAAAACTCCGCATTCTTCGGAGTGCGCGGGAACGGAATCACGTCGCGGATGTTGGTCATTCCTGTTACGAACAACAACAAGCGTTCAAATCCTAAACCGAATCCTGCGTGTTCGCATGAACCGAACTTACGTGTTTCCAGATACCACCAAAGCGATTCTTCATGAATGCCCATTTCCTTTACACGCGCATACAACTTATCGTAGTTGTCTTCACGCTGTGATCCGCCGATGATTTCACCGATCCAAGGGAAAAGAATATCCATTGCACGAACTGTTTTCCCGTCTTCGTTCTGTTTCATGTAGAACGCTTTGATGTCTTTCGGATAACCGGTTACAATTACAGGTCCGCCGAAATGTTCAACGAGATAGTTTTCGTGTTCCTTCTGCAAATCTTTGCCCCAATCCGGCTGATACTCGAATGCTTTTTTCGAATGTGCTTCTTTCAATACGTCAACACCTTCAGTATAAGAAATACGTGTGAAAGGTTTTTCAAGAACGGATTGTAAACGCGCAACGAGCTTGTCGTCGTATGTGTCATTCAGGAACTGAACATCATCTTTGCAATGATGTAATGCGTAATTGATGAGATACTTCAACATTTCCTCTGCAAGATTCATGTTGTCGTTGATGTCGTAGAACGCCATCTCCGGTTCAATCATCCAGAACTCCGCAAGGTGACGTGGCGTATTGGAATTCTCCGCACGGAATGTTGGTCCGAAAGTGTAAATCTTTCCTAATGCAAGCGCTGCCAATTCACCTTCGAGCTGTCCGGATACAGTAAGGTTGGTTTCTTTCCCGAAGAAATCTTCTTCGAAATTGATTTTCCCTTTATCGTCTTTCGGAAGATTATTCAGATCCAAAGTTGTTACGCGGAACATCTCTCCTGCTCCTTCTGCATCGGAACCTGTGATGATCGGTGAATGCAAATTGTAAAATCCTTTGTCGTTGAAAAACTTGTGAATCGCAAAAGTCATGTTGTGACGAATGCGAAGAATCGCTCCGAATGTATTCGTGCGTGGACGCAGATGCGCCTTCTCACGCAGAAACTCCAATGGAAGTGTAACAGGTTTTTTGTCTTTGCTGTCCTGACCGCGTTTCTGCAACGGATACAATTCCGGATCGCAGTCGCCGTAGATTTCAATTTTCTCCGCCTGAATTTCGAGCGACTGTCCTTTGCCTTGCGACTGAACAAGTTTACCTGTAACACCGATACATGCGCCGGTTGCTCCTGCGCGCTTCAATGTTTCTTCATCGAACTTCGGAATATCAGCAACAGCCTGAATGTTCTTGATTGTAGAACCGTCATTCAGGTGAATAAACAAAACGTATTTGTTTCCGCGCGCGCTGCGTACCCAGCCTTTCGCTGTTACTTCTCTGTCAACCTGCTCCGAGTGAAGGAGCTCTTTAATTGTTTCGTATGCCATGATGCTGATAATTGGGACACAAAAAAACGAAAAATAAAGGGTGTGTTTTCATGCAGGCTTGGAATCGTTCAGAATCGGCTCCTTAAAACAGGAAACCGGCTCCACAAAACGGAACTTTCGGGCAGAAATGGAATAATTCTAAATAACGCGGAATCATAGTTGATATGATCCTATTTATTTGTTTTTCAATACTTTACTCTTCTTCAGGCTGTCCAATTCGTCGGATTTTTCGTGAATTTCATCGAAGAAACTCAAAATTCAAAAAACGTTTCCATAGTTTTGCCGGCAAATGTCACAAGTAGAAACACGAGACCGGATTTTAGCAGCAGCGATGGAAATGTTCATGCGTCACGGAATAAAAAGTGTGACCATGGATGATATCGCGAAGCATCTCGCGATGTCGAAGAAAACAATCTATCAGTATTTCCGCGACAAGGATGAAGTGATTCATACGTTGATGCAGAAACAATTTGCAATTGATTGCGAAGAGTTCGAATGCATAGCGCGTGATTCAGCGAATGTGGTGGAAGAAGTTTTCGGACACATGCGGAAAATGCATCGTATGTTTTCAAGTATAAATCCGAACATGCTTTACGATCTGCGCAAGTTTCATCCGAAAACATGGGAGATTGTAACTAAGTTCCGCAATGAAGTTGCACTTGGCATGGTAGAACAAGCATTAGAGAAAGGCAAGAAAGACGGATTGGTTCGCGCGGATATCAATACAAAAATCATTTCGAAACTGCGCGTTGAGCAGATTGAATTGGGGTTCAATCCTGCAGTATTTCCGCCTGATAAAAACTCAATGCTGGATGTACAGCTTGCGATGGTGGAACACTTCCTTTATGGCATTTGTACGCTGAAAGGACACAAGCTCATCAACAAAATCAAAGAAATAACTGAAGAAGAATAAAATATTTCAAAGCGTTAAACGATTCAACAACTACCAACCGGATAAATTCCAAGCATATGAAAACAATCAGTAAGTGGATTCTGGGAGCAGCTCTTCTGTTCGGCGTGAAACTCAGCGCACAGCAGGAAGATACTTCAACCTATGTTTTCACACTCAAGCAATCTGTTGATTACGCATTGCAACACAGCACCTCTATTAAGTCGGCACAGTTGCAGCAGGCGCAGGCTACAGAAAAAACAAAAGAAGTGATGGGCATTGCATTGCCGCAGATCAATGCAAGCTTTCAGGTACAGGATTTCCTTGAAATTCCTACTTCATTAATTCCTGCAGAAGTATTCGGAGGACCTCCGGGAGCCTTTATTCCGGTACAGTTCGGTACGAAATACAATTCAACTGCGAATTTCAGCGGATCGCAGCTCTTGTTCAGCGGTACTTGGTTCTACGGAATCAAAGGAGCTAAAGTGTATCAGGATCTCGCGCAGAAGAACGTAACACGTACTCAAATTGAAGCTTCTGCTGAAGTAACCAAGGCGTATTATACTGCATTGGTGAATCAGGAACGCAAAGGTTTGCTTGATGCAAATGTTGCGAAACTGAAGAAGATGAAAGATGATACGAAAGTTCTTTACGACAACGGATTCGTTGAGAAAATCGATCTGGATCGTATCACTGTTGCGTACAACAACCTTCTTACAGAAGTAGGAAACGTGCAGCGACTGCTGGATCTTTCACTGGTAATTCTGAAGTATCAGATCGGAATGGATCAGTCGGCAAAGCTTGAGCTTGCAGACAAACTTGCGGATGTTGCATTCACTCCGGCGGCAGCAACTCAAGGTAAATTCAATTACGGCAATCGTATTGAATATCAGATTCTCGAGAGAAATCTTGATGCGCAGAAACTCATGTTCAAAGCAGAACGTGCAGGTTATCTTCCGACGATTGCGTTCTTCGGTTCACTTTCAGCACAAGCGCAGCGACAGGAGTTCGACATCTTCGCACGTAAACGTTGGTATCCGATTTTCGTAATCGGTATACAGGTGAACATGCCGATCTTCGACGGATTGCAGCGTCATCACCGTTTGCAATACAACAGAATTTCCATTGATCAGGCGGAGAATGATCTAGTTGCTTTGCGTCGCGCCATTGACATGCAGCAAGCAGTTGCGAAAGTGAATCTTCAGAATTCATCAGCAACTTTAGAATCACAAAAAGCGAATATGGAGCTTGCGCAAAGCGTATTTGATGTGGCGCAGAAGAAATTCGATCAGGGCGTTGGTTCCAACCTCGAGGTAATCAACGCGCAAACAGCATTGAAAGAAGCCCAGACCAATTACTTCAACGCACTTTATGATGCAGTAATTGCAAAAGTGGAATACGACAAAGCAACAGGACAACTTACTAAATAATACTACCAACCGAATAAAACCGATTCATATGAAAAATTTCATCACTCTTCTTGCAGCTGCAGCAGTTCTCGCATCTTGCGGCGGCGATGGTTCAGCAGAAGAGAAACTCAAAGCCAAGAAAGCGGAGTTCGAAGCATTGCGCAAAGAAATTGCGGAACTCGAACTTCAGGTTTCAAAAAATAAAGGCGATTCCACCAAAGCAGGAAAACCTGTGCGCGTTATTGTTGTGGCACGTGATACGTTTGAGCACTCAATCGACATCCAGGGAAAAGTTGACGCCGATGAAAGCGTTGCAGTTGGTCCGCAAATGCCGGGTCTTGTAAAGCGCGTTTACGTTCATGCCGGTGATAACGTTTCAGCAGGTCAAGTGCTTGCTGAGATTGATGCTGATGCAATGATTCAGCAACTCGGCGCTCTGAAAATTCAGCGTGATCTTGCGAAAGATGTTTACGAGCGTCAGCAGAAATTGTGGGAACAGAAAATCGGAACTGAAATTCAGTTTTTGCAAACTAAAACACAATACGAAGCGCTTGAAAAGCAAATTGCTGCTGTAAACGAACAAATCGATATGGCGAAAATCAAGGCGCCAATCAATGGTGTTGTTGATGCGGTAAACATCAAAGCAGGTGAAATGGCTTCTCCCGGATTTTCGAATATCACAATTGTAAACACAAATCAACTCCGTGTTAAGGCACAAGTTGCTGAAGGTTACGTTTCGAAAGTTCGTACAGGAAATGCTGTATCTGTTCAGCTTCCGGATGCAGACAACAAAGTGATCAACACCAAAATCACGTACAGCGGTAAAATGATCAATAACATGAACCGCACATTCAATGTTGAAGTGGCTCTTGCGCCGAATGAACCGAATGTAGTGCCGAATATGGTTGCAGTTCTTAAGATCAACGATTACCGCAACGACTCAGCAATTGTAGCTCCGCTTTCAATTATCCAGCAAAGTGCAGACGGAAAAAATTTCGTTTATGTAGCAGTTCAGAAAGACAAAAATCTGGTAGCTGAAAAACGTGAAGTTGTCTACACATGGACTTACAACGGAATGGCGGAAATCACCAGCGGACTCCAGCCGGGAGATCAGTTGATCACAGATGGATCGAAAGATCTGAACCCGGGAGACGTTATTGCCCCGTTGAAATAACTCATTGTCCCATATAAGGTAAAATCAAGGTTATGCTTGACAAAATAAAAGAATTCAAACCTACGTCGTGGGCAATTGACAACAAGACAACGTCCTTTCTGCTTGTCCTGTTTCTCTCCTTCGCAGGTATCGTTTACTATCAGAAGCTTCCGAAAGAAAGCTTTCCTGAAGTAAAAGTCCCGACGATTTACGTGACTACCATTTATGCCGGCACATCGCCGACAGATATGGAGAACCTTGTTGCGAAACCACTGGAAAAACAGATCAAAGGTATTTCCGGGGTGAAGAAAGTAACAAGTAATTCCATTCAGGACTTCTGTAACGTTGTTGTTGAATTCAACACAGACGTTGAAGTATCCGTAGCACTTCAGAAAGTGAAGGACGCTATCGACAAAGCGAAAACAGATCTTCCTGAAAAGCTTACTTCAGGTCCGAATGCTCAGGAAGTGAACTTCTCTGAATTTCCGATCATGTTCGTGAATATCGCAGGTCCGGATCTGAAGAAACTCAAAACACATGCTGAAGACATCAAGGATCAGATCGAATCCATGAAAGAAATCACCCGCGTGGATATGGTGGGTGCTTTGGATCGTGAAATCCAGATTAACGTTGACATGTATCGTTTGCAGGTTCTTCAACTTACACTCGGCGATATCCAACGCGCGATTCAGTATGAGAACATGACGATTTCCGGCGGTTCAATTACCACCGATGGAATGAAGCGTACAATAGCCGTTAAGAAAGAGTTCAAGTCGGTTGACGAATTGAAACGCATCGTTGTAGGTTCACAAGCGGGCGCACAGGTTTATCTTGAAGATGTAGCTGAAGTTCTGGATGCCAACAAGGAGAAGGAAAGTTATGCGCGTTTGAATGGTAAGGATGTAATTACGTTGAACGTAATCAAACGTCCGGGCGAAAACCTCGTTGATGCTTCTGATAAAATCTTTGCTGTGATTGATGAAATGAAAGAGTCCGGATCAATTCCTTCGGATGTTACCATTACGATCACCGGCGACCAATCAGAACAGACACGTGTAACATTGCACGATCTGATCAACACAATCATCATCGGTTTCGTTCTTGTAATTATCGTACTCATGTTCTTCATGGGAGCAACCAACTCTTTCTTCGTTGCACTTTCTGTGCCGCTATCCATGGCTATTGCATTCATTGTACTTGACAGCGTTGGATTTACAATGAACATGATTGTACTGTTCGCGTTCCTTCTTGCACTCGGAATCGTGGTTGACGATGCGATCGTGGTTATTGAAAACACGCACCGCATCTTCCTCGAGAACAAAGGCATCAGCATCGTTCGCGCTGCCAAACTTGCGGCAGGTGAAGTATTCCTGCCCGTACTTTCCGGAACATTAACAACACTCGCCCCGTTCATCCCGCTTGCATTCTGGGATGGTATTATCGGACAGTTCATGGTCTATCTACCCATAACGTTGATCATAACGCTCCTCGCGTCACTTCTTGTGGCATACATCTTCAACCCTGTTTTCGCTGTGGAATTCATGCGTCATTACGACTCTGAATCAGCTAAAAACAATACGTGGCCATCATGGCTGAAGAAGCTGATGATTTTCGGTGGTGCATTCGGATTGCTTTCTTACACTTTCAGTCCGTTCCTTGCTAACCTTATCATCTTCCTTCTGTTGTGCGTGCTTCTGCATCACTACGTACTCCGCAAGTGGATTTTCTCCTTCCAGGAAAAACGCTGGCCACAGTTCCGTGAGTGGTACGGACGCAAACTGGTTTGGGCAATTGATCATCCGGGATTGGTGATGTTCTCAATGGTGGCACTTTTCATACTGTCATTCATTGGTATCGGTATCCGTTCTCCAAAGGTTGATTTCTTCCCTTCTGCAGATCCTAACTTCATCTACACATACATTGAGTTGCCTGTAGGAACGGATCAGAACAAAACCAATGCTGTAGCTTATGAAGTTGAAAAGCGTATTGATTCACTGATCGGTGAAGACAAAGATCTTGTGAACTCCATCATCACCAACGTTGCGTTCGGTGCAGGAGATCCTAATCAGCCGGATTTATCGGTTCAACCGCACAAAGCAAAAGTGTCTGT
>JBJOKQ010000087.1:0-13032 GCA_046046005.1 Bacteroidota bacterium
ATCTAAAGTTTGGTGTATGGATGTTTATTCCAAATCAACACACTGGATTGACGAACAGATTACTTCGCATAAATACGATTTGTATTTGCTTACGTCCAATGATATTGCGTGGGTGCCTGATCCTGCCCGAGTAAATGCCCAGCGACGTGATTACTTTTTCAATTGGTACAAACGCGAGCTTACAGAATATGAATTGCCGTTTGAAGTAATCAGCGGACGCTATGAATTGCGTTTACTGAATGCCATTCGCGCAATAGAAAAACATTTCGGCAAACAGGATTAATCTGTTTTTTATACATTTGCTGCAAGAAAAACGGGGTGCCCCGATGTTGAGGGCTGAGAGAATACCCGGTGGAATCAAAAGCTGAACCAACAGCAATTGACAACCGCACACCTGATCAGGTTAGTACCTGCGTAGGGAAACCGAAAACGTAATTGAGATTGCGTTTTCAAAAAATTAAAGTGATATGAAATACATGAAAATGCTGTCAGCAGCGTTGATGTTAACGGCAATTCAGTCGTCGGCTCAGAACTTTTTTGTCAGCGGAAACGTCACCGATACTGCGGGAATTCCTATTCCGTTTGCAGTTGTGTATGTTGAAGGTACGTACGCCAACACCACAACCGACATTGGCGGTAATTTCAGAATTGAAGGCATCAGAGATTCTGCAATCTGTACATCAGTAAAAGTAATCGGCTACGAAACACAGAAAGTTTGTACTGAAAAACCAAACGAAACAATTTCATTCAGATTGAGAACTTCTGCAGTGATGAATCCTGAAGTTCTGGTTATTTCCACGCGCGCTACGGACAATTCAGGAACTGCATTTACCAATGTAAATCGTGATGAAATTGCAGCACAGAATTTCGGTCAGGATCTTCCCTATGTTTTGAATAATCAAACTTCCGTAGTAACAACATCGGATGCAGGAAACGGAGTTGGATATACCGGAATTCGAATTCGTGGAAGTGATGCAACACGTGTGAATGTTACAATCAACGGTATTCCGGTGAACGATCAGGAATCACAAGGAACATTTTGGGTAAACATGCCGGATCTCGCCTCGTCAACTGACAACATTCAGATACAGCGCGGTGTTGGAACGTCTACTAATGGAGCAGGAGCTTTCGGAGGTTCATTGAATCTGCAGACGGAAGCAAATAATCCGAATGCGTACAGTCAACTTGTTGTTTCCGGTGGTTCCTTCAATACATGGAGAGTAACAGCGAAAGCCGGAACGGGAACGATCAATGAGAAATGGAATTTTGATATGCGTTTGTCGCAACTGGGTTCAGATGGATTTATTGACAGAGGAAGATCAGATTTGAAATCGTGGTACTTCTCGGGAGGATACTCAGGAAATAAACTCGGTATCAAAGCAATTACATTCTCAGGAAGAGAACGTACATATCAGTGCTGGTACGGAGTTCCGCAAGATTCCATTAATGCAGGAAATTACACATACAACGAAGCCGGAATGTATATCGATAGTCTTAGAGAGATTGCTTATTACAAAAACCAAGTTGACGATTACGGACAGGATTACTACCAATTGCATTTCATTTACGATCTGAATAAAAACTGGTTGTTCAACGGAGCACTTTTCGCAACGAAAGGAAAAGGATTCTACGAGGAATACAAAACAGCGCAGGATCTTAATGAATATGGTTATACTGATACAAGTGGCAACTTTAACGATTTGATTCGCCGACGTTGGTTAGATAATTGGTACTACGGCATAACGTACAGTGCGAATTACAATGGAGATCGCGGATTACGATTGACGATCGGCGGTGCAGCAACAAATTATATCGGTAAACATTTCGGCGAAGTAATCTGGGCAACGGGATTGCCAAGTGGCGCTGAGACCGGAAGAAGATATTACGAGAACGATGCGGAAAAATCCGACATCAATTTGTATGTGAAAGCCAGTTGCCCTGTAAATGAAAAACTTTCCGTTTATGCGGATGTTCAATCACGAATCATCAATTATCAGTTTGTTGGACCTGACAGCAGCGGAAATTCTTTGCCGCAGGAACAGTTTTATTCGTTCATCAATCCAAAAGCAGGTTTGTTCTTCAACCCGAATAACAGTAATCGATTCTATCTCTCTTTCGGTGTCGGAAACAAAGAACCTAACAGAGACGATTTCACGAACTCAAGTCCGCAAAGCCGACCGAAACAGGAGACGTTGTATGATTTGGAAACAGGTTGGAAGTATTCCGGACAGAAACTCGGTGCAGAAGTAAACATATACTACATGAATTACATCAATCAACTTGTATTGACAGGAAAAGTAAATGATGTTGGAGCTTATACAAGAGAAAACGTTGATATCAGTTTCCGTCGAGGAATTGAATTGACTGCAGGATATAATATCTCCAAACAATTCTCTGTTTCCGGTAATGCAACTTTCAGTCAGAATAAAATTGTGTCATTTACAGAGTACATTGATGATTATGACAACGGAATTCAAATTGATTCGACGTACGATAATGTTGACATCGCTTTCTCCCCTGCTCTGATATCCGCAATCAATTTCACTTGGAAAAACAAGAAAGGTCTGACGGCCACGCTGAATGGTAAATATGTCGGCAAACAATATCTCGATAATACCGCCAACGATTTGCGAAGTATTGATGCATACTATACGCTCAATGTAAATGCGCAGTGGGAAATCATTCAACCATCGAAGAAAGAAAATCGTGTGATGCAATCGTTGAATATCGGTTTACAGGTCAACAATCTTCTGAACACGATGTATTCTGCGAACGGATACACTTACGGATACCTTTACGGAGGAACCAACTACCGATACAATTACTATTATCCACAAGCGGGAATAAATGTGATGGCGATGGTTTCGATGAAGTTCGGCAAGTAGATAAAAACCGAAACGAAAGAGTTTACTGGTCGCACTTGCAAGGAGGCGACATGTAGATTACAGTTCCCGGTAACATGGCGCGAATGTGTTCCTGTGTATCCGCATTTATCAGTATTACACGCAGATCGAGAACCATTAATGTTCCTGCCAGATCTTTGAGCTCTTCGGGGAAGATGGAAATGTTATTGCTCCACAAATCGAGGTAACGCAATTTTTTCAGTTTACCGATTTGAGGAGGAATTGCGGTGAGCTCATTCTGGTTGATGTCAAGAATCATCAGATTGCTCAAGTCGCCGATTTCACGAGGAAGAAATTCTATGTTGTTCTTAGAAAGGTGAAGAATCTGAAGTTGAGTAAAGAATTTGATGGAATCAGGAACTTCTTTGATTTTGTTTTTACTCAAATCGAGATACTGCAGATTCGGAAATTTCCAAAGTTCAGCAGGGAACTGTTCGAACTTCTGTTTGCGCAGCACCAACTTCACAACTTTCTCCGGATTCTTCAAAGCAGAATCAAGACTTGTGAAGCCTTCCATATTCTCCAGAGTTGTGGAGTCGTACAATGGAATTAATTCCGTTGATGATTTCGCACGCAAGTTTAATCCCGCCGATAAAGTCAGAACTAAAAGCAATATATATCGTGCGATTTTCATTTTCCCGAATGTAATACTTCTTTAGCATGAATGGCGTCTGAATTCAGTTGCGCCTTTAATGCATCGATGCCGTTGAATTTCACTTCATCTCGCAAACGTTGAACAAGATGAACGCGGATTTTCTCGCCGTAAATGTCTTTATTGAAATCAAAAATATTGACTTCAACAGATCGATCTGTTCCGTTCACTGTGGGCCTGTTTCCGATATTCATCATTCCGTAATACGTTTGTCCGCTGTGGACAATGCTCACAGCATAGACGCCGTCTTTCGGAATTAGTTTGCCGTCTTCGTGAAAAATATTTGCTGTCGGATACCCGATTGTTCTCCCAAGTTGCTTGCCTTTTACCACTGTTCCGGAAATCATGTACTGATATCCAAGCAAATCGTTTGCCATAACTGCATTTCCATCCAACAATGATTGACGTATGCGTGTAGAGCTGATTTTGTGATTATCAGATTCTTCGACTGAAATCTCTTCCACTTCAAAGCCCAGTTGATGGCCGGTTTCCCTTAAGTTCGTAAAATTCCCTTTGCGGTCTTTCCCGAAATGATGATCAAAACCAACAACCAGATATTTGGTTTTCAGGCTTTTCACTAGAATTTCACGAATAAATTCATCCGAGCTCAACATAGAAAATTCGCGATTGAACGGATGAACAATGAGATGGTCGATTCCGGTAGCGCTGAGTAATTCGGCTTTTTCCTCGTTGGTTGTTAAGCAAACCTGATTGCTATCCGGGAACAAGACGGTTCTTGGATGCGGAGTGAATGTAAGAATGGCTGTTTCCCCTCCGATTGCCTGCGCTGCGCTTTTCAGTTTTTGTATAATCTTCCTGTGACCATTGTGGACGCCGTCGAAAGTTCCGACCGTTACGACCAAAGGTTTGGAATTGCTGAATTGCAATATGTTGTTGTAAATTTTCAAGGACGCAAATATAGTTGACGTGGGGGCTTAAAAATACCCGAAATTGAACCGGAATGAGGAATTGCTGACTTTCATCATGTTCATTCGTCGGAGAAATCGAACAAGTCGGCGTTAAACCTGAAGTTCTTCTCAATTTGTCAACATTCAGCACCGAATTAGAATTAAATCTTGCTACTTTTGCACCGGTTTTAACGACCTATAAGGTATTCATATGCAAAAAGGCAAAATTTCTCAGGTAATCGGTCCGGTAATCGACGTGAGCTTCACGGATAACTCGGGCAAGCTTCCAAACATTCTGGACGCATTATATGTAATCAAGTCCAACGGGCAGAAAGTAGTTCTCGAGTGCCAGCAGCACATCGGAGAAGATACAGTTCGTACGATTGCGATGGATTCTACAGACGGTATGTTCCGTGGAATGGAAGTAGTTGCAACCGGTTCAGGAATCAAAATGCCTATCGGCGATAAAATTCGCGGTCGTCTTTTCAACGTTGTTGGAGAAGCGATTGACGGTTTGGAAAACGTTAGCAATGAAGGTGGATATGTAATTCACCGTCAGCCGCCGAAGTTTGAAGATCTTTCTACAGCTGCGGAAGTTCTATTCACAGGAATCAAGGTTATCGACTTGATCGAGCCATATTCAAAGGGTGGTAAGATCGGTCTGTTCGGTGGTGCCGGTGTAGGTAAAACCGTATTGATTCAGGAGTTGATCAACAACATTGCAAAAGGATACGATGGTTATTCTGTATTTGCAGGAGTTGGTGAGCGTACACGTGAAGGAAATGACCTTCTCCGTGAGATGATTGAATCAGGAATTGTAAAATACGGTGACGCATTCAACGAGTCTTTGCACAAAGGCGGTTGGGATGTGAATACTGTTGACATGAATAAACTGAAGGATTCACAGGCAACCTTCATCTTCGGACAGATGAACGAGCCTCCTGGAGCACGTGCACGTGTTGCGCTTTCAGGGCTTACACTTGCTGAGTATTTCCGTGACGGAGATTCAGGTGCATCTTCAGGCGGTGGTAAAGACATTCTTTTCTTCATTGACAATATCTTCCGTTTCACGCAGGCAGGTTCAGAGGTGTCCGCACTTCTTGGTCGTATGCCATCTGCTGTAGGTTATCAGCCTACACTTGCAACTGAGATGGGTGTGATGCAGGAACGAATCACTTCAACAAAACGCGGATCAATCACATCTGTACAGGCGGTTTACGTTCCTGCGGATGACTTGACTGACCCGGCTCCTGCTACAACATTTGCTCACCTTGATGCTACAACGGTATTGAGTCGTAAGATTGCCGAGTTGGGAATTTACCCTGCGGTAGATCCATTGGATTCAACATCACGAATCCTCTCTCCTGCTGTTGTAGGTGAAGAGCATTACGGTTGCGCACAGCGTGTGAAAATGATTCTGCAGCGTTACAAAGAATTGCAGGATATCATTGCGATCCTTGGTATGGACGAACTTTCTGAAGAAGATAAGCTCGTTGTACACCGTGCGCGTCGTGTTCAGCGTTTCCTTTCACAGCCTTTCCACGTTGCGGAGCAGTTCACAGGTTTGAAAGGTGTATTCGTATCAATCGAAGACACAATCAAAGGATTCAACATGATCATGGACGGTAAAGTGGATGAATATCCTGAAGCTGCGTTCAACCTAGTTGGAACAATTGAAGACGCGATTGAAAAAGGTAAGAAGATCCTTGCTGAAGCGAAGTAATCGTCATACTTCGGTTACGCTCAGTATGACAATCACTGAAAACGAAAACTGAAATGCATTTAGAAATAATCACTCCGGACAAAAAAGTTTACAGCGGCGATATTAAGTCGGCTGTACTTCCGGGCGCTGAAGGAAAGTTCGGCATTCTGAATAATCACGCAGCGATGATTTCCACTTTGAAAAAAGGGAAGATCAAAGTTGTTGATGCGCAACAGCAAACGCACACTTTTGACATCAATGGTGGTGTTGCTGAGGTAAACAACAACAAGCTGATTGTGTTGGCAGAATAATTTTTCGCTGAAAACAACTCTGAAATCCTGCTGTGTAAATACGGCAGGATTTTTTTGTAGCTATTCCCAGGCGTTCTGACTAAATTTAGCCATATGATGGATACTGATTATGATGTAATAATTATAGGTGGCGGTCCAGGTGGGTCCTCTTCTGCAATTTACCTTCGACAGAAAGGCTACAAAGTTATTTTGTTTGAAAAGGAAATTTTTCCGCGCGATCACGTTGGAGAATCGCTGATTCCATTCACTTATTACAAATTGAAGGAGATGGGCGTTCTCGAAGATGTTCTTCAATTTGCCACGATGAAGCCGGGTGTAAATTTTGTAGATGCAGATGGAAAACGTCAATCCGTTTGGTGTTTTGACCGAATTATGAAAGACGGAGCACAGATGTCGATGCACACATTACGTGCACCGTTTGATCACGCGATCTTGAAACGGGCAAGAACTGTCGGTGCAGAAATATATGAAGGCGCAACAGTGCGTTCCGCCGATTTGAGTGATCCGGAAAAAGCAACTGTGAAAGTTGTTTTGCAAGATGGTACAGAAAAGTCGGTTCGTGCGAAGTTTCTTATTGACGCGAGCGGACAACATTCGTTTCTTGCAAGTTCAATGAACGTTCGCAAGCCTTATCCCGGTTTGGATCGCGTTGCATTATTCACACATTGGATAAACACGAAGTACGACGCTGCATTAACGGGCGGACTCATCAAGATAATTTACCTCGGAGGAGAAAAGCTTGGATGGCTTTGGGTGATACCGGTTGGCAGAAATCACCTGAGCATCGGTGTTACACTTAACAATTCGTATGTGCGCGAGCAAAAGAAAATTCTCGGGGAGAATTGGAAGGAGTTGCTGTACAGACAAGAGGTAGGATTTGCAGAAAACCTGAAACCGATTCTGGCTAACGCCGATATTGAACATGCTGTTCAGGTGCTCGGCGACTACTCCTATTCTGTAGAAAAGAAATACGGCAGCAACTTTGTTCATGTGGGTGATTCGGGTGCGTTTCTTGATCCGATTTTTTCCAGCGGAATTTACATTGCAATGGAGGTTGCTGAACGTGCTTCGCGGTGTATTGACGTACAACTTCGCGAAGGAAGTGAACGCGGACAGGAGCAATTCAAAACCGAGTTCAATAAAATTGAAGGCGCATACAGGTTGGTAGAAAAATTCGTGCGACTCTTCTATCAACCGGAGTTGCTCAATTTTTCGCATGCGGGCGTCAGCGATAACGGCTATCAGAAGTTTCTGAATGCGTATGAAGCATTTCATTATTTACTCGCCGGAGATTTCTTTTCTGAATACAAAAAATACGAAGAGTTCCTCGATCAATTGAACAGCGAAAAGCAGTTCAACAAGTTTGTCCATTTCGTTAAATCGCAGGCCAAGGAATTCCCGGATGAAGACTTCTGCCGCTACTCGTTTGAAGAAATTTACGGCCACTTGCCACAAACTGCACAAGTAGCACCGGGATTATTGGGTAAACAATAACTACAATTACGCTGCCCAACTGTCTCGATCCAAACTTCTGTATTGAATTGCTTCAGCCAGATGCTCTGCTTCTATCCTTTCGCTTCCGGCAAGATCTGCAATGGTTCGTGATACTTTCAGAATACGATCATATGCTCGGGCAGATAATCCGAGCTTTTCCATTGCTGTTTTCAGCAAAGCCATTCCGCTTTCATTGATTTGACAAACATGTCGGAGCAAACCCGCACTCATTTGCGCATTGCAATGAACACCTTCATTCTCCGTGAATCGTTTCATTTGAATGTTGCGAGCACGCACCACACGTTCGCGTATCGTTTCGCTGGATTCTGATTGATGTTTTCTAGTGAGTTCACTGAAAGAAACCGGCGTGACTTCAATATGAATATCGATTCGATCCAGAAGCGGTCCGGAAATCCGATTCAGATATTTCTGTACCGTTCCCGGTGGGCACACGCATTGTTTCTCAGGATGATTGAAGTATCCGCAAGGGCAAGGATTCATTGATGAAACGAGCATGAATCCTGCAGGATAATTCACTGAAAAGCGTGCTCGTGAAATTGTGACTACACGATCTTCAAGAGGCTGGCGCATTACTTCAAGAACTGTGCGTTTGTATTCCGGCAATTCGTCAAGAAACAAAACTCCATTGTGCGCCAATGAAATTTCTCCGGGTTGCGGATTACCGCCACCTCCAACGAGTGCAACATCAGAGATGGTGTGATGCGGAGCGCGAAATGGACGTGTTAAGATCAATCCGGTATTCTTGCCAGTCTTACCTGCTACGGAATGAATCTTTGTCGTTTCGAGTGCTTCATCATTCGTCATAGGTGGAAGAATTCCCGGCAAGCGTCGGGCAAGCATTGTTTTGCCCGCGCCCGGCGGACCTATCATCAGAATATTATGTCCGCCGGAAGCTGCGATTTCCAAAGCACGTTTGATGTTCTCCTGTCCGCACACATCCGCAAAATCAAAATCAGGTTGCTGAATTCCGCGAACAATTGACATCGGAGCGTGTACATACGGTTGCATTGCTTTCGAATCCTGCAAAAGTGAAATTACTTCTGAAATGTGCGTGCAACTGAAAATTTCAACTCCTTCCACTACGCCCGCTTCCGCTGCATTCTCTGCAGGTAAAATCAATCGTTTGTATCCGCTGTCACGCGCACGAATCGCCATCAACAATGCTCCGCGCACAGGACGCAGTACACCGTCTAATGCAAGTTCACCCATCACAATTGTTGAATCCAGAATTTCAGTTACCAATTGCTCGGAAGCACACAGAATGGAAATTGCAATCGGCAGATCGTAAGCTGAACCTTCCTTGCGTACATCAGCAGGAGCCAGATTGACTGTAATTTTCTTTCCGGGAATTTTGTAACCGTTGTTGCGTAAAGCCGCGTCTATTCGTTGTTGAGATTCTTTAATTGCGCTGTCGGGAAGCCCAACTATGTGATAATTAATTCCGGTGTCGATGTTAACTTCAACAGTAACAACTGTTGCTTCAATGCCGAAAACGGCACATCCAAAAGATTTGACTAAAGACATAAATAACAAAAGGTTTAGTAAGTAATAAAACTGAGTAAGGAGCGTACATATAAATCAGCAATAAACTCTATTTTGCAAATATATAAAATTTTTATTAATCCATTAAACGTTTGATTAACCACAATTTTCCGGCCGGAGAATCGTGGTCACAGAAGCGGTACGGATTTTGTTATCTTTAGAATCGTCTTAACTAATCAGCGATGAAAAGAATTTACGCGGCTTTCTCTTGCCTCATATTGAGCGCAGCATTGTATGCGCAAACACCGACAACAACACCATCCAACTGCTACACCAAATGGGAGCAGAAATTTGAAGAACGCGGCGCGGAAGATGTTGCCGATGGTACGCATGAAGATGTGATCATAACAGTACGAATCGGGGCTGAAGCACAATGCTGGACAGGTAAAGTTGAAGTGAAAGGCGGTGTGATTACAGCGATGTACCGTAAGCTGCAGGATGGAAGCTATGAAGTGTATAAACCGAAACTGAAATTCGATGTACCGATGAAAATTGTAAATGGTATTTCAGTATCGCTTTTGGGAGTTGATGACGAACTCATCAATGTGATTTTCCCGAAAACATTGAAGCCTAAAAAAGTAGGATATTCTTCAGCACCGGAACCGCCACAGGATTAATTCCCTGTTGTATTATCGGCTCGTCGCAGCTTCATGATCATGAATTTGGTCTGACCTTTATCAGCGGCAAGAGTATCTTCCCAGAAAACAAAGCGGGTGGAATCGGATGCAACGGTTTCACCCTTTTTTATTGCCTGCAGTTTCTTCCGAGTTCCGTCCGGATAGAGGTAATAGAAATTGTTCTCCAATGATTCACGTACTGTTCTGAAATCTTCGTTGAGGAGAATTTCCCCTTCATTATTAAAACGGAAAAAGAGTGAATCAGCTGTGCTTCCAACTTTTGTTTTGGAGTTATCGTCGTGTTTAAACTCAACTCGTACATCTCCTGTGTATCCCGCTTCAATAAGGAAAACGAAAACCGGCGCTTTGTACGGATCGCGTTCATTGAGATACCACAACAACGGACCAAGAACTAGAGCTGCCTGCAAGAAAACATCGAGCTCCCAACTGAGTTTAAGTTTGGCCAGAATAAAAGAGCAGAGCAGAAAACTCGCTGAAATATAAATGAAGTAGATACTCCATTCAGGAACTGCATGATCACCGATGAGGTTCCATGCAAGAATGAAAAGATAGATGGCGATGAGCAGCCAGGCAACCAGTGCCAACGGATAAGCGTACCATTTCATAGCTGCGGTATAAATCGAGCTTACGCCTGACGAAGCTCAAATTCGTAAAACTCCATGATCTGATTCGCCAGGAGTTTTTTGCAGGCTTCATCCACTTTGGTATGCGCAACTTCTTGAGAAGGAGCTTCTACTTCCAATGTGATGTGTTTTCCGATGCGCACATTTTCGATTTCCGGCAAACCGAGATTTTTCATACTTCCGGTAACCGCTTTCCCCTGTGGATCAAGAAGCGCCTTCAAAGGCATTACGTCAATTTCTGCAATGAATTTCATTTCTTTCTGCGAAGGCAAATTTCAGTGTTTGCACAAAAGCGTACAAATCAGAATTCCTTAGCGGTGACAAATTTACTAAAGGTTTGGTTGCGAAGATTTGCGGTTCGATTTTACTAACCGAAATCGGGTCAATGTTGATAAATTCCGCGCTTATCGCTTCTTCATTCGCAGTGCGTAAACCATTGACATTACGATGTATGTAAGAATGATCAACGGAAGAGCGGCTAAATGAAGGATTCCGAAAAGAGAAAGTGCTGTGGCGAGAAAAATATAGCGAATCTCATTGCCTTTCCACTTTACCGATTTGATCTTGAAGGAGAACATCGGGAGCGGAGAAATCAACAATATCGACATCACAACGGAAATTATAACCAATGTCATCTGCGAACGCCAGAATAATGCGACAGTTAAAGCGAATTCGTTAAACATTCCCCAAGCGTTCGGCGCAGCATCCTGCAAATAATAACTGAAGCCTGAAAAGCGATATGCTTCCTGATTATCAATTCCGAAAAGAACCGGAAGTCCGCAAATCAAGAGTGCATTTGCCAAAGTCGGCAGACCGATAAATGATTCCGATTGACGTGTATCCACATTGAACTTTGCCAAACGCAGTCCCGAAAAAAGCGGTATAATGAAACCGACATAAGGAAGATATTCCCGCCAGCCGGTATCGTTGCTCAGTGAATCATGAGGTAATCCTGCAAAACGAATCAGCTGGAACATCACCATTCCGGGAACAACTCCGAAAGTAACCATGTCCGCAAGTGAATCCAATTCCTTCCCCATTGGAGATCCTTGCTTTAATCCCCGCGCAGCAAATCCATCAAGAAAATCGAAAACACATGCCAGCATCACCAAATAAACTGCAATACCGATGTTGCCATCAATGACGTTAAACACTGCAATACATCCGCAGAGCAGGTTACCGAGTGAAAGCAGATTGGGAACAGAAAAAAGTGTTTTCATAGTCACCTACGATTTCGGTTTCACCAGATTGTTGATTATTGAAAGGAGAACGTAAAGAACAATTATCAATGGCAATGCAACAAATTTCAGCAACACCAACATTACAATTGACATAGCAAGAAATGAATAACGAAGTTGATTTCCTTTCCAACCAAAGGATTTAATCTTAAGTGAGAAAAGAGGAATTTCGGATATCAACAACAGCGAGAAAATGACGGTGATAGACACTAAAAACCACGGAGACACGGAAAGACTTGCAAAGAGGTTATCTTCCAACGCCATTAGTTTCAATGCTCCGGCTCCATTCATTTCAAAGCTTACTTCTGAACCCAGGACCAAAGGCAAAGAACAAATGAAAATGGAATTTGCAGGCGTGGGTAAACCGATGAATGAATCTGTCTGCCGGGTATCGTTATTAAACTTAGCGAGTCGGAGCGCAGAAAAAAGTGTGATTAGAAATCCCAAATAGATCCATGGTCCTGCAACGAATTGCACCGGATTTGCCAATGTGCCGAACTGTGTAGCATCGAAAGCGGTTGACTTCAAATGTTCCGAAAAAAATGCGAGCTCCAGGAGTTTATACATCACCACTCCCGGCACAACACCGAACGTCACCATATCAGCGAGCGAATCAAGATCTTTTCCAATGGGTGAATATTGCTTTAAAGCTCGAGCAGCAAAGCCATCGAGAAAATCAAGCACAGCCGCAATTCCTACCAAATACGCCGACCAAATCAGATTCCCTTGGAAAGCGAATACAATTGCAACACAACCGCAACCTAAATTGGCAAGAGTAATGAGGTTGGGAATGGTAAAGAGTTTCATGTTGTAAAGTTAAACTATTGGGCCTTGCAGATTGCGGATTTCGGATTACGAATTTCGGATTCAGTTAACTGAACTTGAGAAATAATCGGGACCTAAGGTATTGAGCAAATAAAACCTGAGAACGAAAAACGATCAAACGGTGAACCAAGAAACCGTTAACAGCGAATGTTTGAACAGTGAACTGATTAACTTT
>JBJOKQ010000088.1:0-13021 GCA_046046005.1 Bacteroidota bacterium
ATTAGACTATCCAATTCAAATATTCCGAATGAAACCGGCATCTGAACTTCATGTATTAATCCATAGCCTTACGCCGAACGAAAAAGGATATTTCAAGAAGTTCTGCTTGCGTAACGGACCGAACTCCGGGAAGAAGTATCTCAATCTTTTTGATGCTTTGGCGGCTATGAAATCGTATGATGAAGAGAAGTTGCGTCAGAAACTAAGCGGAAACTCCTCACACCTTGCATCGGAAAAGAATTATCTGTTCCATCTGATTATCGAATCGCTGCTCACATCAAGAACAGATGCTGATGCTTTGTTCGAATGTGAACTGCTTGTTTCCAAAGCGAGATTACTGAGCAATCGATCTTTCTTTGAAGCGGCAGCAAGATTTTGTGAACGCGCATTACAGAAAGCGAAGGTGAACGAGTACTATACCTATGCGTTGGAAGCGCTTGATATTGAAATGCTGTTGTGGCAATATTTGCCTCACGACAACAGAAGATCGCTTGAGGAAATTATTGAAGAACGCAAAGCGGTGCGCCGTGACATGAATATTACCGATGATCTGCGATTGATTGATATGAGCGTTGTGCGCCTGTTTCAGGAAATCGGAATCGGCCGTAACGATGAACATCTTGCGCAATACCGAAAATTATATGAAGAGGCGCGAACAGTGAAAACCGCCAATGAAAATCTACCTCTGCGCGCGCAGATTTACTTCTACAACATCGGCGTATTCTACTACAATGTTATAAGTAACGCAGAAGGCAGTTTGAACGATCTCAGAGCAATGATAGCATTGTTCGACACCAATCCCGTAATCAGGAAAGAACGGCTTTCATTTTATATTTCTTCGCTCAATAACATCATTCTGCTGTTGATGCACATGGGACAATTTGAAGAAGCGCAGAAAAGAATCGATCAGCTGTCAGCAATAGAAACCGACACACAGAATCACCGAAACACACTTTTCATTACCCGCTATAACACGCAATTTGATTTGTATACGTTGTCAAAACAGTGGGACAAATTGCTGGTGTTGTCAATGAAAATGAAAGAGGAAATTCGCGAGTACGAAAATCGTTTGGACAATAGATACACCGGGCATGTTCGATTCGCTGCATTTCGCTCCTGCTTTTATAACGGGCAATACAAAGAAGCGCTGCAATGGATCAACCAGATGGTTCAAAAACCGAAAGGAGAACCGTTCAAACCGGAAGTTGTTGCTGTCGCACGAATTGCGGAAATCGTGCTGCACGAAACAATGGGAAACTATGATCTTGCTGAAACATTGCTTGATTCCGCGAAACGATTTGCGAGCAAAAACAACAGCTATTATCCTTTCGAAAAAGTGATGTTCGATTTCTTCACCAGGAGATTCAATCATCCTGAAGACAACGGTCTTTTCGCTGCTCTAAAAAGTGATCTTGATCGCATTTCAGAAGATCCTTTACAAAGACGAGTGATGCTTTATTTTAATTTTTCGGAATGGGCGAAATCGAGAACCGAAAATGTTCTGATACGCGATCTCATCTAAGATGAATATTTAAGCAGTTACGAAAGGATTGTTCACCTTTTCCCAACCGATAACTGTGTGCGGACCATGACCAGGATACACTTTAACGTCATCGGCCAAGGTGTACAATTTAGTGCGGATACTTTGTTCCAGCACTTCGAAACTTCCACCAGGCAAGTCAGTGCGACCTATACTGCCTTGGAACAAAACATCTCCGCCGATCACAATTTTCTCTGCTTCTTCATAGAAGCAAATACTGCCCGGGGAATGTCCGGGAGTGAACAATATTTTCAGCGTGGAATTTCCGACTTTCACCTCATCTCCTTCTTCAAGAAAAACGGAAGGTTCCGGTTGGGCGCTTCCCATCAATCCGTACATCTGGCAAACTTTGGGAAAAGAATCCAACACCGGCAAATCTTCACGATGCATATGCAACTGCAATTTCCATTTTTCGGCTGCGTACAGATTTCCGAAAACGTGGTCGACATGACAATGCGTGTTCAGCAATTTCACAGGTTTCAACTGTTTATGAGCAATAAAATCTGCTAATTCCTGCTGTTCCGACGCATCATAACAACCCGGATCGATGATGACACATTCCAGCGTTTCGTCGTAAAGCACGTAAGTATTCTCCGAAAACGGATTAAAAGTGAAGGATTTGATCTGCAACATGCCGCAAAGATACGTTTACGCATTATGTTAAACCGCTTCCTGATTTAGGGTTTTTCCGTAACTTTAAAACTTAAACCCATTATAGTTGTAACGCAGGAACATCCCTCCTACGGCTGCAAATGAAGTTGTGTAGTATGACGAATTCCATCCGAAGAATAATTCTCTTTCTGTTGCTGATTGTTCCTGCACTTGCGGAAGCACAGTTTTACAACGGATCGCAAACCGATTTCGGGAAAAACCGTGTGCAGTATCAGGACTTCAAATGGCAATACATGCGCTTCCAGAAATACGAAGTGTATTACAACATCGGAGGAAGGGAACTTGCAGTTTACACAGCACGCGCCGCTAAAGATCACATGGCGGACATTGAGAAATTTCTGGATTTTACATTGGAAGACCGCATTCAGTTTGTTGTTTACAATAAGCAGGAAGATTACAAACAAAGTAATGCCGGATTACTGAATGATGACGGTTCAAACGCGGGAGGAACAACGCGAATCGTAGGAAGAAAAGTGTTTTTGTACTACGAAGGCGATCACGTTCGTTTTGAAGAACAGATTCGCGCCGGCATAGCTGAAATCATGGTCAACCAAATGATGTACGGCGGCAACATGCGCGATATGGTGAAGAATTCAACTTTGCTCGCATTGCCCGAATGGTACATCAAAGGTTTGGTTTCGTATATCGCGAAAGGATGGAATACGGATATTGATAATCGCGTGCGAGACGGAATAATGAGCGGACGTTATCGCAAGTTCAATCATCTTACAGGCGAAGATGCCGTTTATGCAGGACATTCGATTTGGTATTACATCTCAGAAAAATACAGTCCTGCCGTAATTCCGAATATACTTTACATGACCAAAGTAAGCCGCAATGTGGAAAGTGCATTGCTGTTTGTGCTTGGTGTAAACATCCGCATTCTTACAATTGAGTGGATGAATTATTACATCGATCGTTATGCGATGAACGACACGACGCGAACGATGCCCGCAGGGAGAAAATTGATCGCAAAGCCGAAACAGACGCGCGTTTACAGTCAAGCCAAAATTTCTCCTGATGGAAAGAACATGGCTTACGTAACCAATGAAATGGGTCAGGTGAAGATTTATATTGAAAATCTTTCTACCGGGAAACGTAAGCGCGTTTACAAACGCGGACAGAAACTCGATCGTATTAATGATTACTCGTATCCGTTACTGGCGTGGCATCCTTCCGGAGAAATACTTTCGTGGATTTGTGAAAAAGAAGGCGAAACCTTTCTCACATTCTATACACTTGATGACGGCAGCAAAATTGAAAAACCAATTTTCAATTTTATCAAAATTCTTGATTACTCGTATTCGCCAACGGGTCAAATGCTTGTAATGTCGGCAGTAGCGAAAGGACAAACCGATATTTTCATTTACAACATTGCAGGTGGCGGACAAACACAAATCACGAATGATGTGTTTGATGATATGAATCCGCGCTTTGTAAATAACGGCAAAGGAATCATTTTCAGCTCCAATCGCGACAGAGATACATTGGGACCTGTTGATCCCGATACACGTCCGGGCAGATATTTCGATTTGTGGTTGTACGATTGGCAGACCAAATCAAGCGTTTTACGTCGCGTAACAAATACGCCGCTTGCAAATGAATGGCAAGCACAACCGTATGATTCCACGCATTTCGGATTCATCAGTGATCGCAACGGAATACGTAATCGTTATGTGGCGTACTTCGACAGTGCCATTGCGTACATCGACACCGCAGCGCATTACAGATATTTCGCCAACAGCGTTCCTGTTACCAATTATTCTTACGGAATTCTGGAACAGGAAATCGCACCGGATGCCGGACAACTTTCAGAGATTGTTTTTCATGACGGCAAGTATTACATCTACACGCAGGTGTTAACACCATTCGTTCAGCTCACACCGAGCAAACTGAAAAACACAGCATACAAAGACCGTGTAATTGAGATCCGGAAAATTGAAACTGAAATTGATTCTTTGAATGAATTGAAAAAGCTTCAGTCGAAATTGCCGGGCAAACCGATGCAGCCTGTTGTTACACAGCCTAAACCTGCAGCGAAAGATTCAGGCAAAATTGACATTCGCAATTATCAATTCGAAGGTCAAACCAAACCGGTTGATCTGAAAGTTCCGCCACCGCCCGTAACTGTAAACCCGGATACCGTTGCGAAAGACACAGCAATCGCTGAACAACGCGATGAATTCCTGCTGCCAATTGTTCGCAATTACAAAATTCAATACAGCACGGAATATGTAATCAGTCAGCTCGACAACAGCTTCCTCAACGCGGGATACCAGCGTTTTCAAGGCGGCGGAGCACCGATTTATCTGAATCCTGGTTTCACCGGTTTGTTCAAGATCGGTATGACTGACATGCTGGAAGATCACAAACTCATTGGCGGTGTTCGCCTCTCCGGAGATCTCAACAACAACGAATACGTTTTGTTTTACGAAGACCGCACGAAACGTTGGGACAAGAGCATCATGCTGCATCGTCAGGCCTTCCTGAATGTTCAGGGATTTTCAACGCTCAGTAAAATTCACACGCACGAAGGACGTTACGGTTTGAAGTATCCATTCAATGAAGTTGCAAGTGTGCGCGGTTACTTCGGATTCAGAAACGACAGAAGAGTTTTCCTTGCTACGGATGCGGTGACGTTGGAGCGTAAGAATCGTTACAACAATTCTGCGAACATCAAATTGGAGTTTGTGTTCGACAACACAAACAAACGCGGTGTTAATCTTTACAACGGGATGCGCTTCAAAATATTTGCTGAAACATTCCAGGGACTCGACAGCGTTGTACAGGCAAAAGTTCAAGACAACAAGTGGTTCAAGAATGATCTGTACATCGTTGGATTTGACTTCCGCCACTATCAGAAAGTGCATCGTGAAATTGTTTGGTGCAATCGCATTTCTGCAGCAACATCATTCGGTCGTGAGAAACTGATTTACTACATGGGTGGCGTTGACAACTGGCTGATGCCGAAGTTTGATCAGAGCGTTCAGATCAGTGATCAGGAGAATTACACGTATCAAACTCTTGTTACTCCAATGCGTGGCTTCTGGCAGAACATCCGCAACGGAAACAGCTTTGCGATGATCAATTCAGAGTTGCGTGTTCCGCTGTTCCGATATCTTTTCAATCGTCCGCTTCGTTCCGACTTCATTAACACATTCCAGGTTATCGGATTCACAGATGTAGGAACTGCATGGACCGGCAAGAGTCCGTATGATCCGGAAAATTCTCTGAACTCAACAATTATTTCCGCAACCGGAAATCCGATTACAGTTATTCTGAACAATCACCGTGAACCTATCATCGGCAGTTACGGAATCGGATTGCGCGCACGCATCTGGGGATATTTTGTTCGATTGGACTGGGCGTGGGGAATTGAGAACAACATAGTTCAGCCGCGCGTCACCTATCTTTCATTCAGTTACGACTTTTAATTCTGTATGGAAGAAAATCCATTATTGAATCGTGTTCGTGAATCGGCGCAGGATCTGTTTACCAGAGTTCAGAACATTCGTCATCATCTTCATGCAAATCCTGAACTTTCATTCAAAGAATTCAAGACAGCCGAATTTGTAACCGACGAATTGGAGTCAATCGGTATTGAGGTGCAACGCATGAGTACCACCGGTGTTGTCGGACTCATCAAAGGATTGAAAGGCGATGGCCCCGTAATCGCCCTGCGTGCTGATCTCGATGCATTGCCGATTCAGGAAAAGAACGATACAGATTACGTTTCCAAAAACGAAGGAATAATGCATGCATGCGGACATGATGTGCATACGGCGTCTTTGCTTGGTGCTGCGCATATTCTGCAATCGTTGCGTGAAGAATTCGGAGGAACGATTAAACTGATTTTTCAGCCCGGAGAAGAATTACTACCGGGAGGAGCTTCTATAATGATTGCTGACGGCGTTTTGGAAAATCCTGCACCGCAACAGATATACGCGCAACACGTTTTCCCTTCTTTGCCCGCAGGACATGTCGGTTTCAGAAGCGGAATGTACATGGCTTCAACAGATGAACTGCATGTAACAGTTTACGGCAAAGGCGGACATGCTGCTATGCCGAAAGATTATGTGAATCCGATTTTGATTGGTTCCACCATCATTGCCGCGTTGAACGCATTCTTCATGGATGAGAAAACACGCTTGCGTTCTGCAGGTGAAACTCCGACTGTGCTTGCATTCGGAAAGATCACCGGCATGGGCGCTACTAATGTGATTCCTGAAACAGTTTCCATCGAAGGAACATTCAGAACGATGAGTGAAGAATGGCGCAACAAAGCGCATGAATTTCTCATTCGCACTGCAGAAGGAATCGCAAAAGAAATGGGCGGTCGTTGTGAGTTCCGTATTGATCGAGGCTATCCGGTATTGTTCAACGACAATGAAATTACAGATCGTGCGAAATGGGCTGCAGAAGAATATCTCGGCGCGCACAGAGTACACGAACTTGATTTACGAATGACTGCGGAAGATTTCGCCTTCTATTCTCAGAAAATTCCGGCTTGCTTTTACAGATTGGGGACCGCTTCTGCCGATGGAAAATTCACTGCAGGAGTTCATTCACCTGTTTTCGATATCGATGAGAAGGCGCTTGAGACCGGAGCCGGTTTGCTTGCATGGATTGCATTACGCGAATTGAATATCAAGTAAACCGCAATGCGCGCAGTAAGTATTAAATTTCTCCTTTGTATTCTGATAGCGTCAGTTTCAATTCACGCGCAGATTCCGCAATACACGATTACCTCACAGAATACTGAACTGAAGCGCGGATTCTTTTTTCTTGCACCGTTTAAAATGAGAATGACGGTTGCCAAGCCCACGAACTTTCTGTTGGTAACCGATGTGAAAGGAAATCCGGTGTATTACAAAGACAGTGTCTACGCATCCGATTTCAAAATGCACAGTAACGGAGTGATTTCCTACTTCAACAGTCGTTGCTATGTGTTGATGGACGGCAACTTCATGATTTATGATTCGGTACAATGTGTAAACGGAGCAGAAACCGACTCGCATGATTTTCAGATTTTACCTAACGGAAATTATGTACTAATCGGTATGCGAACCGAAACAGGAAATCTTTCGAAGTTCCATCCCAAAGGCGCTGAATCCTGGAAAGGCTCCGCGAAAATCAAATTGAAATACGGAATCATTCAGGAATTAAGTCCGGATAAAAAGTTGGTGTACGAGTGGAACTCCAAGGGAGAATTTCCATTGGAAGACTTTGATCCCGTGTATTTCAAAGACACATCTAAACTGGATGTTCCGCATTTCAACTCCGTTGACATTGACAGCGCCGGTAACTATCTCGTATCTGCGCGTTATAGCAACGAAGTGGTTTACGTCAACAAATCAACATCGAAAATTGAATGGCGACTGGGTGGAAAACGCAGTACATTCTCCTTTTCCGATAACGTTCCGTTTCTCGGTCAACACGATGCGCGTTTCCTAGCGAACAAAAACATTCTGCTCTTCGACAATGGTTACAGTTACACGGGAAATACGCACAATGCACGCGGGGTGGAATATCAACTCGATTTCAAGAAGAAACTAGCTCTCGTAGTCTGGAAATACGAATGGCACAAACCATTAGTGAGTGATGCAACAGGAGGAACGCAACGCATTGAAAACGGATACACCGTTGTTGACTTCGGGAAAGTTCAGAATCTGAAACAGAATATTCTTGCTGCTGTGGCAGACTCCGCAGGGAGAACCACAATGGAAATAACATTTGCAGATACGCTCGGTTCGTATAGAGCGTTTTGGTATCCTGAATTGCACAAAGATTGCAAGAGAACTACGTTACGGATAATTAAAGAGCCTAACGCATTGACGTTAATCTACGATTTTCCGGACGACATCATTTGGAACACAGGAGAAACGGGGCAAATGATTCGCGTTACAAAGCCCGGAACATATTACCTCATGAGAAAACGCGCTGACGGTAGTTGGATTGCTTCAAATGTGATCAATGTGACACCTGAAATGCTGAAATCAACGCTCAAGTAAAAAGTTGATTCTATACGCTACCTTTGAACAATGAAATTTACAGGAAACATCGTACCGGAAACAATTTCGCCTGAAGACAAAAAACTTCTGGACGCCGGAGAACTTCTTCCGTTGATGGAAGAGTTTTATACGATACAAGGGGAAGGATATCATTCCGGGAAGTCGGCTTACTTCATTCGTTTGGGAGGTTGTGATGTTGGTTGTCATTGGTGCGATGTGAAAGAAAGCTGGGATGCAAGTCTGCACCCGCTTACACCTGCTTCACAAATTGTTGCCAATGCATCGAAATTTCCTGCAAAAGCTGTAGTAGTTACAGGCGGAGAACCTTCTGCTTTCAATCTGGAAAAGCTCACATCCGATTTGAAAAATGCAGGAATATCCACTTTCATTGAGACTTCAGGAGCTTATCCACTTACGGGTACTTGGGACTGGATTTGTCTCTCTCCGAAAAAAACTTCACCGCCTAAGGACGAAAATTACAATAAGGCACACGAATTGAAGGTAATCGTATACAATGCCGATGATTTACGCTGGGCGGAAGAGAATGCAGCCAAAGTAGGTAAAGATTGCATCCTGTTTTTGCAACCGGAATGGAGTCGCGCGAAACAAATGATGCCATTGATCGTTGATTATGTAATGAACAATCCGAAATGGCATGTATCGTTGCAAACGCATAAATACATGAACATTCCGTAACCAAGGAATGTTCCATTGAATTGAGCTAATCAAGTCAGAATATGAAATTGATGAAGAATATTTTCCTCGTACTGATTCTCGCTTTCGGAGTAAACGCCTGCAAAGCTCAAACTCCGCTTTCCACCAAAAGCAAGAAAGCCAGCAAAGCTTACGACATGGCGATTCAGTACATGCAGACTTATCAATACGATAAAGCACAGGCAGAACTGGACAAAGCAAAAAAAGAAGATCCGAACTTCATTGAAGCATACATGCTCAATGCAGAATTGCATCTCGAACAACGCCAATGGGAACCTGCCATTACACAATACAAAGCAGCTTTTGCAATCAATCCGAATTTCTTCCCGGCCTCCTATTTCGATTGTGCGAATGCCGAAATGAAACTGGGTCGCTATGAAGATGCGAAGAAAGACTATCAGACATTTCTCGATAAGAAACGTTCAGGCACTCCGCAGAAATACATTGATCATGCTGAAAACGGAATTGCATCCTGCGAGTTTGCAATTAAAGCCATGGCAAATCCGGTTCCGTTCAAACCGGTGAACATGGGCAACGGAGTGAACTCTCCGGATTGCGAGTACTTCCCGAATGTAACTGCTGACGACAATACGTTTCTATTCACACGCAATCAGCAAACCAAGAACGAACAAGGCGTAGTTGTGCGCTCACAGGAAGACTTCTTTGTTTCTTACAGAAGCGAAAAAGGTGAATGGAGCACTGCTACGAATATCGGTCCGCCGATTAATACAATGGGCAACGAAGGTGCACCTTCACTTTCCGCTGACGGACGCTATCTCTACTATGCAGCATGCGAAGAAGTGGATGGTTACGGTCGCGGAAGACAAGGTTTCGGAAGTTGCGATATTTTCTTCACGCAGAAAGTAAACGGACAATGGACAATCCCGCAGAACGTGGGAGCGCCGGTGAATACATCAGCATGGGAAACACAACCTTCTTTCTCTTCTGACGGACGTACGTTGTATTACATCAGCAATCGTCGTGACGGTTACGGAAGCAGCGACATCTGGATGTGCGTTCTCGACGAAAACGGAAAATGGGGCAAGCCTGTGAATCTCGGAGAACACATCAACACGCCCGGAAAAGAAGAAGCGGTGTTCATTCACCCTGATAACCAAACACTATATTTCGCCAGCGACGGACACGTCGGAATGGGCGGATTGGATCTGTACATGTGTCGCAGAGATTCATTGGGAAATTGGGGCAAGCCGGTGAATCTCGGTTATCCGATCAATACTTACGGTGAAGAAAGCGGACTGATTGTAAACGGAAAAGGAAACCTTGCGTATTTCTCAAGTACACGTGAAGGAAGCATTGGATGTGATGATATTTATATGTTTGAGATTCCGCAATCACTCGCGCCTGTTCCCGTGACGTACATGAAAGGGAAAGTGTACGACAAGAAGACGAACAAACCATTGAGTGCTTCTTTCGAACTGATTGATCTCTCCACAGGAAAAACAATCATCTCTTCCATTTCAGATCCGGTTACAGGAGAATTCCTTGTGTGCATTCCGCAGAATAAAAATTACGCGTTGAATGCAAGTAAGAACGGTTATCTGTTTTTCTCTGAGTCATTCCTGATGACGGTATCTTCCGATCCCGGAAAACCGTATCGCATGGATGTTCCGTTGACACCGATTGCCGTTGGAGAACCGATTGTATTGAAGAACGTGTATTTCGATACAGACAAACACGATCTCAAACCGGAGTCTAAAGCAGAGCTCGATAAACTTGTTGCGTTCCTGAAAGCAAATCCTACTTACAAAGGAGAAATCGGAGGACACACGGACAATGTCGGCGATAAAAAATACAATCAGGGACTCTCTGAACGTCGTGCGAAATCCGTTTACGATTACCTCGTGAAGAACGGAATTGAAGCCGCGCGTCTCACGTACAAAGGTTACGGAGATATAAAACCTATTGCTCCGAACGATACTCCGGAAAACCGTCAGTTGAACAGAAGAACGGAGTTCAAGATTACAGGAATGTAATTCTTCTGCGGAAGTATGATTGAGATTGTAACTCCGGATAAGAATTACTCGCAGGCGCTTGCTATTCTGGGTAAGCAGACATTTCTGGAATCACACGGAACGAGTGCTTCTGCGAAAGATCTGAAGGAGTATACGGATTCGAAATACACCACTGAGGTTTTTGAAAACGAGTTGCTCAATCCGGATTCCATCTTCAGAATTGCACTGATCAATAATCAACCTGCGGCGTATTCCAAAATAATTCCGAATGCAGATTGTCCTGATGCGAAGTTTGATCGTTACGCCAAACTGGAGCGATTATACGTTCTGGAATTCTTTTTCCCGATGAAAATCGGTCAGCAACTTCTGGATCTGAATATTGCCATTGCAAAGCAACACAAGCAGAACGGCATCTGGCTGAATGTATGGACAGAGAACAAACGTGCCTGTCGTTTCTACGAGAAGAACGGATTCCGAATTGCGGGAGAAACTTCATTCCGTATCAGCGCCACGCACAGCAATCCGAATTACCTGATGGTAAAAGAATTCAACTCGTTGCAGTAATGTATCTTTGATTCTATGCCGGGCCTTTATCCGTTTTGTGCTTACTTGAAATACAAGAGAGTCGCGTCTTCCAAACACGGCGTGCATTCTCCCTTTGTGTTTGATCTGGTCACGCAAACATTTCCGGCAGACAAAACCGATTACAGCAATTTCACTGCAGAACTCTGGAGAAGCGAATGTCTTTCTTCAACTGAAGAAATTGATGTTACCGATTTCGGAACGGGAACATCCGGGAAGCGCCGTGTTGCAGACATTGCAAAGCGTGCAGCCAAATCACCGGCAGCGGCACAACTGATTTACAGAATTGTGAAACGGTTTGCTCCGAAGAACATTCTTGAACTCGGCACTTCATTGGGAATTTCAACGCACTACATACACGCTGGAAATTCTTCGGCAGACATCACTACACTCGAAGGTTGTCCGCAAACAGCAGCTAAAGCAAAAAGCGGATTTACGAAGCATCACATCAACGCTAAAGTGATTACCGGCGATTTCTCTTCAACATTGCAACCTGCATTGGATGAAATCCGCTCCGTGGATTTGGTTTACATTGACGGCAATCACCGCAAAGCTCCTACTCTGCATTACTTTTCAATGCTGAAGAAATACAGTCACAACGATACCGTTCTGATTTTCGACGACATTCATTGGTCTGCCGAAATGGAAGAAGCCTGGAATGAAATCAAATCCGATCCTGACATACACGTGAGCATCGACGTTTTTCACTTCGGGATTGTATTCTTCAGGAAGCAGCAGGTGAAAGAGGATTTTGTGTTGAAGTTTTAACACAAATGGCTCCCTATGCGTCCATCAAGGGAGTGATCGCAATCGGTACAAATCCCCTACCTTTGCACCGTGAGTGAATCCATCATCAGTCTGAGCAAAATTGCGCGCGAGTATCTTGTAGGTACCGAACACATTTATGCATTGCGCAACATCACACTTGAAATTTACAAGAATGATTATGTGGCATTGATGGGTCCTTCCGGTTCCGGTAAATCCACTTTGATGAACGTAATCGGTTGCTTGGATACACCGAGTGCGGGCGAGTATGTGCTCAACAGTAAGTCGGTGGCGCGCATGAGTGATGATGAACTAGCTGAAGTGCGCAACAAAGACATTGGATTTGTATTTCAGACTTTCAATCTTCTTCCGCGACAAAGCGCATTGGAAAACGTAATGCTTCCTCTCGTTTATGCAGGAGTACCGAAAGCTTTGCGCAAACAAAAAGCAGAACATGCTTTGGAGCAAGTTGGATTGAAAGACCGTATGCATCACCGTCCGAATGAACTTTCCGGAGGACAACGTCAGCGTGTAGCCATTGCGCGTGCGCTGGTGAATGATCCTGCTATTATTCTGGCAGACGAACCTACAGGAAACCTTGATTCAAAAACTTCTGTGGAAATCATGGGCTTGTTTGAATCCATTCACCAATCCGGCAACACCATCATTGTTGTAACGCACGAAGAAGATATTGCACAATACGCGCATCGCATTGTCCGCATCAAAGACGGAACGGTGGAGAGAGATTATATGAATGATAACAT
>JBJOKQ010000089.1:0-12898 GCA_046046005.1 Bacteroidota bacterium
CATGTATTTCAGATTCTCAACAAAGATGTAAGCAGAGCCGAGACCGAAAAGCATTTTAGGGCGAACACCTGCTTTAAGAAAATGCTCATTATTATCCATGATCACCTGAGAATAGGTGATACCGCTTTCCCACCACGACATGTACTGAATGCTCAGTCTTTCGTTGGAAAGTGAGTTGAAGTATTGAGCACTATCTCCGAAGTCGTTATACAACTGATGCGCAAGATCTTCTTCAACACCGTCAACGTTCAGGTAAGAACGTAGTGAACCTGTAAGGCCGATTGAAATTTTCTCATTAACCGAAAACATTACGGATGGCAACCATACTTTGTTGCTGAAGAATACTGACTTCTTCTGGCCGTCGAGATTTTCGATAATGTACTTATCCTGAAAAAGCGAATCATCAAATGCCGGCCAGCTCGTTGTTGAATCGGGTGGAAGTAATGGGCCCTGACGATTGTCCAATGCTTTTTTACTGAATCCGATGTAATTGTTCTGGAACATCAGATTCGTACCCGTGAGCAAAATGTCAACTTTGTATCGACTGTCTGCAATAGAGGCAGGGTTCAGATCGATACCGTTAACGCCGGCGTAGTTGCTGTTGGCGTATCCCAGAAATTCCTGAGAATAGAGCGCAAATGAGCAACCAACAACGGCAATCAGAGTGAGAAGTTTTTTCATGATTTTCGGTTGTGCGCTCAAAGATAGAAAATTGCCGGTATTCAGGGGGTAAAATCCCTGTTATCAATGGGCTCAAGGAATGGAATACGCAGCAAGATAGCGGCGATTGATTCCGCAAATCAAAGTAAGATCTGCCCCGCCATTGAGTCGACCGATACTGAACGGCGTTTGTCCGGGCATAGGGAAACCTTCAGTTTCAGCACCGCCTTTGTTGATTAAATGCAATTCGTTTGCTGCTGCACATACTGTACCGATCCGAGTGTCGTTCTCTCCGAATCGGAATGTTTGTAACCACGGCAGGGCAGGTGATTCAAATCCGAAAGACAAGGCTGTAAGTTTATCCTGATTGAAAACGGTGAGTTTATCTGATGTAAGAAACAAGTATTCCATGTTTCCATCACCATTTATGTCGATGTATTCGAATTGCGGTGTTTCATTGAAGTCTAAGAAATGAAAGCGTTCCAACTCATCGTTGAATGAAAGTCGGTAAACATTTCCGAGTGAATCTATGCTTACAATCCGTGTACGCGCGAGATCTTTGCCTGCTTCAAGGAAGAATCGATTCACCGGACTTCCGAGATTTTCTTTCAGCGTTAACCGTGTTGCTCCTTGTCGATCTGTAATCACCGAATTGCCGGTTTTGTCAACGATTACAACGTAATCTTTGTTCTGTACAATCACATGACCGATTTCAGCAGTTACATCATTTTCCGTTTGCGTCAATTTCCATCCTTCTACTTTTTCGCCTTTGATATTGTAATTGTATACTTTGTGATCTGCACAAGCGATAAGCATTCGGTATTCTTTATTGTTTTCGTAATCGAAAACGTGTACTCCATTAGTGGCGCGCTCCGGAAGTTTCACCGGAAACGGCGCAAGATCATTGCCATTGCGGTCAACAACGAAAAGCGAATCTGCAGTATTAAAAACAATTTGCAGTTTACCGTTTTTCAGGGCATCCACTTGCTGAATGTTGCTTATGATAGGAGCATGAAGTTCGCGTTTCCAGAACACCGTTCCTGTGCTGCTGATGAGGTAAATTCTGTTTACATCATCCTGAATAAAAATGTCCAGTCCTTTCGTATTGTGATTAACCAGCAAGGAAGGCTTGCCGCTGAATGTAGTATCCAATTGTGTTTCCCACAATGAAGCAACGTTCTTTTTGCTTTGCGGATTGTGCCTCAGAAATACATTTGTGTAATGCAGATTGCTTTCGCCAACATTGTATTGAAGTGTAACGCCGTCGAATTTTTTAAGTATGTCCTGATGATGTTTTACATCTGCAGCCAATCTGCCTTCACTTCTGGAAGTTATTAAATCGGAAGAGAGCGAAACTGACACATAAAACGTGAGACTTGCATCTTTCGCCATATTGGTTGCGAAATCTGAATAGTTACGATCCTTGCGTAATGTTCGTCCGAATTCAGCTGAAATGATGAATGATCGAATTGTGTTGATGTCGTTGGCGAAAATTACATAGTGACTTGTAATTCCGTAATAACAATCGCGGAATTCAGAGAACATATCACCGAATGTGGCAGGCAACATTTCAGGCACAGGAACAGATCGCACAGGAATGCCTGTTGAATCGAGCGGTGCAGTTACCGTTCCGGTATCGCGTTGCGGACGTAGTTTTTCAAGTTGTTCGCGTGTTCGTGAAGTACTCACTGTACTGATTACAGCGACAGGTTGTAATCCTTCACCCGGAATATTCACTTCCGCTTTCACCACTTCGTTGCCAATCCATGAGCCAATATGTTCTTCAGGAGAATAACCGTAATTGGTTTTTAATTGTGCAAGACGATCGCGGCGTTCATCTGCTGTCCCCAATTTGCTAAGGTATCCGTCATACGCAGTAAGAAACGCATTGAAATTGGAAATGCAGAAATCGGTGTACGCAATTGTTCCGCTCGGTAGTACGGCATCCGCTTCAAGCGGTTGTGATTGTTGTCCGCGGAAAATATTCAACCAATTGGCAGAAGAATCTGAAGCATAAGTATAACCATTGAGCATTACTGCATTCGGTCGCAAATTCAGGTCTGTTTCTGTCCAGCCGGCGAATGAATTCAGAATATCAAGGTTGTCATGAAACTCTTTTGTCGCATGACGCTTAAGCAACACAAGCAGTTTGCCATAGTGAACATAAACATTGGCTACTGATTTCTCACCTGCAGTCTTTCTTACAGCTAGAAATGCTTTATCGTTCAGGAGTGAATTTCCTTTGTTCAATTGATCAACCGCAGAACGCAACAATTCTTCATTATCGGAGATCTGAACTATTCCTTCGCAAACTGAAACAAAGAATTTATCTGTGCCGGATTTTCCACTGCTGATAATTGCATTGATATATTGTTGTTCAGAGAACGTATATCCTTTCGCGCCGGAGCGAATGAATTCAGAAGCCTGATCCGAATACGATTTTCCGGGAAGAGAAAGCGTGAAAACATAGTTCAACTGATCAGTTCCTGTGCAATGAATGGAAAGATATCCCGGATTCTCTGCAAGAAATTCTTTCATGTTTTCGTTGGTGTTGATCAACGAATCCGAAATCGCCGCTACGTGTCTTACTTTTTCAGCCCACTCCGTTTCCGTAAGCGCCGACCAAATCATGTTTCCCTGGTTCAACTGCTTCCAACCTTCCTGAAAATCATTGGAAGAAACAATGCAGAATGCGCCGTTTGGAACCGCTTCCAAAGCATCCCGTGATGGCGCTTTGAGACTACGCAGGTACAGGAAAGTGGTTACGCCGCCTCCGAGAATCAGGATTCCCAGAACGATAAAGACGATTTTCAGGCGTTTCGACATAATTAGTACGCGAAAATTACCAATACCAGCGTTCTGCAAGAGATGATTTCGGACGTACTTATCAAATACCCGATGTTAACACCGGAGCAGATTGAACTTTTACCGTTTACGAGCGTCAAATCACTAATAGCGCTTTGCAATAAAGAGTTGGTGACGGACAGGTTAACTTGGAAGTTACAGTTGAATGGAAATTTTTGTGGTATTGTTATTGCGCTTATCTTAACACAAACACCTGAAATATGAAAGATGAACAGTTTCAGAAGCTTAACCATTTACTGAACCGGGCAGGATTCGGATTGACTCCGGAATTGCAGAAGCGATTCGAGAAGAAGGAAATTTCCATTGTGGTGGAAGAGCTGATTCGTGACGCAGCGGTCATTGAAGACATCAACTACATTCCAAAACCGGAGACGAAAGACAACGGTGAAGTCGGAGTGGTGAAAACGGTATTTCTCATACTCAAATCGCAGAAGGAGAAAGATCAATTGAATCTGGCATGGATAGAACGCATGGCTGTGGCCAAAGCACAACTTCGTGAGAAAATGATCTTGTTCTGGCACAATCACTTCGCAACGGGATCTCCATTTGGTTATCTGATGCAAGTACAGCACAATACTTTACGCTATCATGCTATGGGGAATTTTCGTGATATGCTTCACGCGATTTCTAAAGATCCGGCAATGATTTTGTGGTTGAATAATCAACAGAACAAGAAGAATGCACCGAATGAAAATTTCGCTCGCGAAGTCATGGAGCTTTTTACTTTGGGTGAGGGGAACGGCTATACCGAGAAAGATATCAAGGAAGCGGCGCGTGCTTTCACAGGCTGGACTGTAAATCAGAAAGGCGAATTCGAATTCAATCCCAAACAGCACGATGATTCTGCCAAAACTGTATTCGGAAAAACCATTTACAAGGGAGAAGAAGTGGTGGATCTTCTGTTGGCGAAACAGGAAACAGCACAATACATCTGCCGTAAGCTGTATCGTCTGTTTGTGAATAACGAAGTGAATGAATCACACGTGTCCGAACTTGCGGCGCGGTTTTTCAGAAATAATTACGACATCACAGATTTGTTGCGCGTAATGTTTAACTCCGAATGGTTTTACGATTCCAAAAATTTCGGTGCTGTGATCATTTCACCTGTGGAACTGATTGTGAAGTACAAGAAATACTGCAAGGTTGAGCTCGAAGATGAACAAATGCTGGCGTTGCAGCATGTGCTTGGACAGACTTTGTTCTCTCCTCCCAATGTTGCAGGTTGGAAAGGCGGTAAAAGCTGGATTGACAGCAACTCATTGATTCAACGTTTGCATATGCCGCGGGCAATTCTGGATGCAGGCACAGCGCGTTTGTACCGCAAACCGGCTTTTGAAGAAAAGGACAATCCGAAGAAAAAGGACAAAGAGGAAAAAGTGAAAATCAAATCGGATTGGAGTACAATGGTAACGCACTTCAAACAATATCCCGATAGCGAGCTGACCAAAGAATGCATGCGTTTTCTCATGGTTGCATCCACGGATCACATCAATCCTGCAGAGATCGACAAACTCGTCGATACATCAACAAAAGAGCGTCGCATCATTACCACGCTTACAACACTGATGCAGTTCCCGGAATTTCAACTCATCTGAACGGAAAGGAGAAAATTATGTCACAGTTTTCAAGAAAAGACTTTTTAAGAATCAGTGCTCTTGCTTCGGCAACACTGATGATTCCCAAATTTCTTCGCGGAGAAACCTCTGAATCGAAAACCGCATTGGATCAATTGTTTCTGCCTGCTACAAATGGAAAGAGACTGATTGTTGTGCAACTGACCGGCGGTAACGACGGACTGAATATGGTGGTTCCGTTTGGTGATGATGTCTATCACAGCAATCGTCCGACGGTTGGAATTAAATCCGCTCAGGTGTTGCGCATGAACGATTATTTCGGGTTCAATCCCGGAATGACAGGCGTACATGATTTGTACAATTCAGGACAATTCGCTGTGTTGAATGCTGTTGGATACGATAATCCGAACCGTTCACATTTCCGTTCGCTGGATATCTGGCAAAGCGCTTCCGATGCGGACAAGTACATTCAATCCGGATGGATCGGTCGTTGGTTAGATGCAAACAATTCAAGTGCGACAATCAAACCGCATCTCGCTGTGGAAATTGATGATGCGATGAGTCTTGCGCTAAAGGGAAACAATGTAAAGGGAATCGGGACTCGGAATCCGAAACGCATGCGATTGCTGACGGAAGATCAATTGCTCATGCAGATTGCCAACGATTACAAGCATCATGAAAGTGAACACCCGTTGGTGGATTATCTGCACAAATCACTTTCTGAAACATCGCAGAGTGCGAGTTATCTCATTGAGAAATCCAGAGCCGGAAAAACCAAGGCTATTTATCCGCAACACGGATTCGGTAAGCAAATGAAAACCGTTGCAGAACTTATTCTCGGTGGAAGTGAAACTGTCATCTACTACGTGTCTCTTCCCGGATTTGATACACATGCCGGTCAGAACGGACAGCAAAACCGATTGCTGAAAGTTTACAGCGAAGCGATGGATGCATTTTCAAAGGACATGAAAGATGCGGGATTGTGGAATGAAACATTGGTCATGACGTTCAGTGAATTCGGCCGTCGCGTTAAGCAGAACGCGAGTCAGGGAACAGATCACGGAACGGCGAATGTGGTGATGCTTGCCGGAGGAAATCTGAAGAATAAAGGAGTGCTGAATGAAGCTGCCGATCTGACGAATCTGAATGAAGGCGATCTTATTCACAAACTTGATTTCCGTCAAGTGTATGCAACGATACTGCAAAACTGGTTGGGTACGGATTCGGAAATTGTGCTAGGTAAAAAATTCGGGCTGTTGAATTTTGTGTAGAAATCAATTCTGCCTGAAAAGTGATTCTCCGCGCTGCAGTTTGCCGGAACTGGAAACGGGAATCAAAGAGTTTCCCTTCACAAGGTATTTTGCTTTCGTGAACATCTTGTATGTTCTTACAGGCGGATGTTGCAGCAGTTCCGGATTCGCACACGGCTCCGAATTCAGAATTACGGTATCTCCGTTGATCAACCATTTTCCGTCGGAAACTTCGAATGGAAATTCTCGGGTTGCTTTGTATGCGAAAACACTGTCGTCGTACAATTTGATTTCCGTGAAGTAGTCTTCTTTCGTGCCGACATAAGTTCCTGATAACGAACTGTAGTCGTGAAATGAAACGGTGATCAATGCTGCGGCGATAAGAACTGATTTCATCCTGTAATTTATTTCAGAAAAGTTCGAGTTGATCGGGAAGTAAGCGGAAACTCATTCGGTGATGTGGCGTTGCTCCGAATTCAGCAATTGCTTTTCTATGAGCAACTGTTCCATATCCTTTATTGGCAAGCCAACTGTATTGCGGGAATGCGGCATGAAGTTCGTCCATGTAATCATCACGATACGTTTTAGCAAGTACAGATGCAGCCGCGATGCTTTTATATTTTCCATCACCACCGATAATACAGGTATGCGGGATTCCATTGTATGGATTGAATCGGTTTCCATCTATCAGCAAATGTTGCGGCTGCTCATTCAGTTTTTTTACTGCTCGATGCATTGCTTCAAAAGATGCTCGAAGAATATTGATCTCATCGATTTCTTCAACACTTACACTCGCAACGGCGAATGCAATTGCATGCTCTTCGATGTATGGTCGAACTTCTTTCCGTTGTGCATCCGTCATTTTTTTCGAATCATTGAGCAGGCGATGTGAAAATCCTTCCGGAAGAATAACTGCCGCAGCAAAAACAGGTCCTGCCAGACAACCGCGACCCGCTTCATCACATCCTGCTTCACGGATTCCTTTGTTGAGATATGATTTAAGCCTGTTCAATTGTTCTCATCATTGAATTCCACAATGCATCCGCCGACTTTTCCCAAGAGAAGTGAGACGCACGTTCTTTCCCTGCTTCACTCAATTTATTCCTTAAGAAATCGTCAGCCGCAATCTGCTTCATCGAAGTTGCAATACTGTCAACTGAAAACGGATCGCAATACAATGCAGCATCACCCGCCACTTCGGGTAAAGAACTTTTATTGCCGGAAATCACGGGTACGCCGCAGGACATTGCTTCAACAATCGGAATGCCGAATCCTTCGAAATACGGAACGTAAGTCAACGCAAATGCAGCACCGGTAATTTCACGAACCTGGGTATCATCCACGCGGCCGGTGAACACCACATCATTTCTGAATTTCATGCTTTCCAATGTTGATTTCAGCGCTTCGTTTTTCCAGAATTCACCACCTGTAATCAGTAATTTGATGTTGGTGTCGGTTGTGTTTCGGAATTGTTCGTACGCCTGAATCAGACGCACAAGATTTTTACGCGGATGCAGAGCACCTATGTATAGAAAATACGGTGCATCGCCGCTCCATTTCTTTCTGACTTCTGCGATACTATCATTGGTTAGCGGAACAAATCCTTCGCTCGCCGCATTGTATACCACGTCAATCGTATCGGGTTCGATTTTATATAGTGATGCGATGTCCTGTTTGGAAAATTCCGAAACAGTTGCAATACGTGTTGCTCGTTTGGCGAACAGCGGATATTTTTTTCTGTACCATTCCGAATAATGTACAGGCAAATCTTCCGGATAATGTTCGAAGTTCAAATCGTGAATCACGGGCAAACACTTTGTGGTGCCGCGAAGCGGAAGAAATCCATCCGGCGAAAGAAACAAATCCGGTTTCAAATCACGCAACACACCGTGAACGGAATGATTGAGCCACCAATTGAACAGCCACGTTCTTCGGGCCGGTGGAAATAGTTTAACGGGCGTGATGTTGTCGGAGAAAATAAATTCTTCCCCAACAGGGCGGTCGAACAGAAAAACGAAATTGGTGTCTTGATGCTTTCTCGTGATCCGCGACAGCGTTTCAAATGTAAATCTTCCGATTCCATCGAGACGGTTGGGAATGAGAAGTCGCGTATTGACAACAATGATCACGGCGCGAAGTTAAGGATTGGCGCCGAAGGAGGGTTAACTCTTAGTAGTAACCGTGGGGTGAAAACAATCGTTTCCCGCAGAAATCATTACTTTCGCGCTGTGAAAAACGCAATCAAAGCACTTTTGCAGAAGCTGCTCGGATATCGAAGATATCTGCGAGTGTTTGCGTGGTTCAAAGTGAAAACATTGCACAGCGACAAGAGAGAGACGGATTTCTTTGTGTTTCTCTCTATGCTACCTTCCGATGGAATTGTACTGGACGTTGGAGCGAATCTGGGATTCCTGACAGCTCATCTATCAGGAAAAGTCAACACGGGAAAAGTAATGGCGTTTGAACCAATGCCGGATAATCTTGATGCGTTGAATTATGTTATCCGCAAGTTCGATCTTAAAAACGTTATAGTGCAGGCATGTGCTTTGGGTGATGCAGATGGTGAAGCGGAAATGGTCCTTCCGGTTCAAGGTGCTGCGCGGCAGCAAGGACTCAGCCACATCGTACATTCCGATTTGAAAGATCACAATGAAGGAATCCGTTTTAAAGTTCCGTTGAAACGACTGGACAGTATTCCTGAATTGTTTGAAGAAGGAGTGAAAGTAACGGGTATAAAAATGGATGTCGAGAATTTTGAGCAGTTCGTTTTTCGTGGCGCTCAGGAGTTGATTCGCAGACACCGCCCATTGGTTTATGTTGAATTGTGGGACAATGAGAACCGGAATATCTGCTTCTCTATTCTCGAACAGGCAGGTTATAGCGTCCGTATCAACGAAAACGGAACATTAATTCCATTCGATCGCGTCAAGCACAGAGAAAAGATCAACTTTCTGGTGGTTCCTTCCTGATCGGCAGGTAACGCGCTTTTTAGTATTTTCGCCTTTCATTTTACAGAAGTGCAGCGCTCATTCGTCACCAATCTTATTATCCTGCTTTTCCTGAATCTGCTTATCAAGCCGTTCTGGATCTTGGTGATTGAACCTAATGTTCAGAATGAAGTAGGCAATGCTGCTTACGGTGAATACTTCGCACTGTTCAATTTTTCGTTCCTGCTGAATATTCTTCTCGACTTCGGCATTACGAATTTCAATAACAAGAATATTGCCCAAAACCAGCATTTGCTGACCAAGCATCTGTCAGGACTATTCATGCTGAAGTTGCTGCTGGCTGTAATTTACATCATAGCAACTTTGATTGTCGGACTCCTTATCGGTTATGATGTTCGCCTTACGAAACTGTTGATGGTTCTTGGATTCAATCAGTTTCTTATTTCGATGGTACTTTATCTGCGATCGAATCTTCAGGCTTTGCATCTTTTCAAAACCGATGCGCTGATTTCTGTTTTGGACAGAATAATTATGATCGGAATTGTTGCAGGCATGTTGTGGTTCGGATTATTCACCGATCATATGGACGTGATGGATTTTGTGTATGCGCAAACGGTTGGATATTTCCTTACGGCCATAATAGCGTTGATGGCTGTTGTTGGTAAATCCGAAGTGTTCCGACTGAAGTGGGACCTTCCGTTTTCTCTCATGATTCTCAAGAAGAGTTTTCCGTTTGCGGTATTGGTATTGCTCATGACTTTCTACAATCGAATTGATTCCGTTATGATTGAGCGACTCATGCCTTCCGGTGAAGTTGAGCAAGTGGAACGACTTAAAGTTTTACGTGAAAACATACATCATCTCACGCCTGAACAAATCACGGCAAAAGACGCATTGGAAAAACAACTGGAGTTTACCGGTAGCGAGCAAGCAGGTATTTATGCTAAAGCATATCGTTTGCTTGACGCTGTGAATATGATCGCCTACCTGTTTTCTGTGCTATTGTTACCAATGTTCTCCAGGATGTTGAAGTACAAAGAATCCGTGGAGCAATTAGTGAAGTTGGCTTTCACATTGCTGATGACGCTTGCTGTAATTGTTTGCACAGCTTGCGCATTCTATTCGCGTGAGTTGATGACATTGCTGTATGGCGAACACAATATTGACACAGTTGTTGTTGTCTTCCCTGTATTGATGGGTTGTTTCGCTGCAATTTCAACCACATATATTTTCGGGTCCTTGCTTACTGCTAACGGCAATCTCAGAGAATTAAATCTGATGGCGCTCAGCGGAATGGTATTGAACGTAACAATGAATATAGTGTTCATCAAGGTATTTGAACTCGGTGCAAAAGGAACTGCGGTATCAAGTTTGATTACGCAATTGCTCACTGCTTTAGCTCAGATTTTAATTGTACAACGAAAGTTCAGATTCAAAGTGAACTGGCGCTTGATCATAACGCTGTTTGTTTTCATCGCCGGAGTTGTTTCACTTGCGAATATTTGTCATACATACATGCAAGGTTCCGGCGAACACGGTTGGATACTTGGTTTCATCGTAATGTGCGGATCCTCTCTGATTTGGGCATTTGCAACCCGATTCATCAGCATCAAAGGCATGTTCCGTATAATGAAATACGGATAATTTTTTCCGGGAAACACAATATTGATCATTTAACCGCGTTTCTACGCTCGTGCAGTGTAAGAAAACGAGCGTCGATGGGCTTTTTTACCTGCTGAATCGCGTTTTTTCTTACTTTTGGCGACCTTGCCAGCATTAGCATTATGAGTACAAATTCCGTTAACGGAAACTTCTTTGATTCCACCAGCCTGTTCGAATTTTTCTGGCGTTGGCGGAAACCGCTTATTCTCATTGCTGCAGGAGCAGCAGTGCTTTCTTCTGTTGTTGCTTTGCTCATACCTGAGAAGTTTAAGTCGACCGTAATTATGTTCCCGGTTCAGTCCAACGCAATTTCAAAGGCGCTCCTGACGGAAGATTACAGTGGTAAGCAAGACATCCTTCAGTTCGGTGAAGAAGAACAGGCGGAACAAATGCTTCAGATTCTGAACTCGGATGAAATCCGTACGAAAATCTGCAAGAAGTACGACCTCCTCAAACATTACGATATTGATCCGCAGGATCGCTTTCGCAATACAAAACTCTATATGACGTATGCGGAGAATATTACTTTCAAGCGGACTGAGTTTATGTCGGTACGCGTGGATGTGATGGACAAAGACCCGCAATTGGCTGCTGATATCGCCAATGAAATTGCAGCACTTCTTGATTCTACAAAACGTCGTATGCAGCGCGATCGCGCATTGCAGGCATTGGCAATTGTAGAAGGAGAATACCGCAGGAAGCAGGATGAAGTGCAGAAAATGCAGGATTCCATGTTCAAGCTCAATCAGCTGGGAATTTATGACTACGAATCGCAATCGGAAGTAACGAGTCAGCAGTATGCAATAGCTCTTGCAAAAGGTGATCAGCGTGCCATTCAATCGCTCAAAGCAGAATTGAAAGTGATTGCAGATTACGGTAGCGCTTACATGGCCGTTCGCGAGAACTTATACATACAGCGCGAACAACTGAATTTGCTGAAGAAGAAATACGAAGAATCCAAAATTGACGCAGAGTCAGTGTTGTCATACAAGTTCATTGTAAATCCTGCGTTTGCAGCGGAGAAGAAATCGTATCCGGTAAGATGGTTGATTGTTGCAGTCAGTACGTTTGCTTCATTGGTGCTCGGTATCTTATTTTTGATTCTGTTCGATAATTTCCGAACCATTCGTAAACGTCAGTCACTAACAGGAAAGATTGAGTCATAACCCATGAAAACCTTCTTTCAGAACCTTGATCTTTTTAAAGTAGCTTCCCGACGGAAGTTACATTTGGGCGCCGTTTTTGTAAGTGCCGGAATTTTAGCTGCAGTTTTCTCGAGCGATCTGTTCATCACTCCGAAGTATCGTTCTACGGCTTTTGTATATCCGGTGAATATTATTCCGTATTCAATGGAAACACCAACTGAACAGTTACTTCAGTTGTTCGGTTCTGCAGATGTGCGTGCCATGATGATTCGCAAATTCAGATTGGGAGATCATTACGGTATTGACACTGCTGCAGTAAACGGAAAGTCGCGGCTTTTTCTGAAATACGAAGAGAACATCGTGGTGAAGAAAACCGAATATGAGTCGGTGAAGATTGAAATTCTGGATGAAGATCCGCGCACTGCAAGCGAAATGGTGAATGAGTTGATTCACTTCGTTGATGTGAAAGCCAGAATGGTGCAGCGCGAAAAAACTGCGGAAGTTGTAAAAATCTACAGCGATCAGTTGTCGCATAAACGCCGCCAGATGGATTCAGTAGATAAAGTTCTGGGCGATCTGCGTGTCCGTTACGGATTGCTGGATTACAAAACACAAGCAAAAGAAGTAACTAAGAGCTTTCTTAAACTTGCTTCCAACAATTCTTCGCTTTCTCAATACAGAGGTGTTGACACACTTTATCGCCATCTGCAACACAAGGGCGGAGATTTTCTCGCATTGAGCAGTCAATATAAGGCGTTGCTTGATGATTATAACCTGATCAAAACAAATTACGA
>JBJOKQ010000090.1:0-12854 GCA_046046005.1 Bacteroidota bacterium
ACAAAACCGGACCTACAACAATTACAAGAACGGTTTTGGGATTGTCGCCTTATGGTCATACTGCAGATATTCAGATCATCGACTATTATGAAAACGGAGTTCTGATCAGTTCACAAGCAGATTCATACAGAACACAGGAAAAGTGGTATCCGCTGAAAGGTGATGATCGCAGAATTAACGTTCTTGAATATCCTATGGGAATACCTTTGAAAGACGGCACAACGGGTTATGTGCATTATTACATATACATTGCCAGCTTCCAGGGAATCTATTATTTTCAGTAACACACGTACATGTTCCGCTTCCTCGAACGCTTTACGGAATTCATCGGTTGGCTGCAGATCGCCGCATCTCCTTCGTTGATCGGTGTTGCGGTTGGCGCCGCAGGACTAAGGTTGTGATCTGTTATCGATTTATTCGTTTAATACTTTCATACTTTCCCACTTTCCCACTTTCCCACTTTCCCACTTTAATACTTCAATACTTCAATACTTCAATACTTCAATACTTTAATACTTCATTACTTCACTACTTTAATACTTCAATACTTCAATACTTCAATACTTCACTACTTTAATACTTTCTAACTTTCTAACTTTCATACTTTCCCACTTTAATACCTTAATACTTTCCAACTTTTATACTTTCATACTTTCCCACTTTCCAACTTTTAATCCATCTTGAAGAATTAAAACACCTCGGAATAGAAGCAATTGAGGATTGATTGCGTAACTTACATCGAAATGAAAAATGTGCTGACGGTTTGGTGGTGTTATCTGATTGCGGGAAGACTTCGCTTTTCGCGGATTTTCTTTCTCGCTTTCCTTGCTTTCTCTTTTGTGTTCACCGGTTTTATTCCTTCTGAAATGAAAAAAGATCAACCATTGCAGGCAGTTCCGTTTGTGGATCTGAATAAATACGCAGGCAAATGGTATGAAATTGCTTCGTATCCGCAGAGCTTTCAGAAAGGTTGTCATTGCACCACCGCAGAATATACGCTTCACGAAAAAGGATATGTTGTTGTGGAGAATCGCTGCAACCGCGACAGTATTAACGGACCGCAATCGTACATCAAAGGAAAAGCATTTGCGCAGAAGGGAACAGGTAACGCGAAATTGAAAGTGCAGTTCTTCTGGCCGTTCAGAGCGAAATACTGGATCATAGATCTGGCGGATGATTACAGCTATGCAGTTGTCGGTCACCCGAACAAAAAATACTTGTGGATCTTATCGCGCACACCGCAAATGAATGATTCAACTTACGATCAGATTTTAAATCGGGTGGAAGCAAAAGGATTCGATTTGCGCATGTTGAACAAGACACCACAGAAAATTTAATGGCCTGATACTTTTACGATGAAGCGCTTTCTTTCAATAGTAACAATTTTGATGCTGATGATTGCAGCGAATCCGCTTTTCGCGGATTGCGGTGGCGGTTCATATTCTGTTTGGCCTAAAAGCAAGACTCTTCATCCAAATGGAATAATTGTCATCGGAGCAAGCGGCGATAAGTTTGAATATGGTGCCGGCATCGGCGTGAAGTATCCTGCTTATCTGATCTGCGATTCTGTTCGGGTGAAACTTGTAGTTCTTGAACGCCACACCGGAGATTACGATATGACTCAGGTTTTATTGAAGCCTGCGGTGCCTCTGAAGTCGGGAGCTGTTTATGAGTTGCGTATTGATAGTCTTCCCCTGATTGAATCCGGTCCGCGCAAATACAATTATGATCTTCGCCGCGAAGAAATGTATCAATGGAAAATCAGCGACAGCAACGACACTCTGGCGCCGGTGTGGAATGCAAAACCTCACGTTACGAGTAAATCATACGTTCAGTACGGATGCGGACCTGAGATGCACGTGAATTTCAATTATCAGATTGCCGATTCCTCTGCAGTGTTGTTGCGCACTACGGTAACGAATTCGGACACGAAGAAAAAAACGACGTATTGTCTTGCCGCTTCAGATACCGCTGTGAGAGTTGGAATGTATATGTGCGGAGGTGAATTCGTTCTGAAGAGGAATGTAATTTACGAAGTAACTTTCGACATCATAGATGCATCCGGGAATGTAACACCGTGGAAAGGCAAACCGATTCAGTTTACTGCTGCGAATAAAGAAACAGAATAATAATTCAATAGTTCTTCGATGATAAATTTCAAACGCATCACGCTTCAGAATCTGTATTACGGAATTGAGATTCTTAATTGCCCGATAGAAGTTATTCTGTTCGCAGCTGACGCGGGTGCAGATAATGTTTCTGTTGAAAATTTCCGTAATCACAGATGGCCGGAATCTGTACAGTTGAATATTATTTCGGGTAACAAAAACATAGAGCCGCATCTGAAAAATTTGCAAGTTGATATTCAGATAACCAAAAGCGATTTTATTGCTTTAGCAGAAATCTGGAACCGGCAGGGCGTTTACGCCGTTTTTCATAATTCGGAAAACTTAAAGTTTCGGGCTACTGATTTACCGGATAGTGCGCGATACAATGCATTGAACAATTTCGGCTGGAATCTTGAAATTGCCGTACCTGATGGAAGTTCCGGGGAATGGACACGAATTGTTTCAACGGAACAGGATTTGATTGACCGAATAGCGCAATACTGCGAGTCTCACTTTTCGTAGCCATTAATAGATTTTAACAATCTGCGCATGGGATTTGCGAATTGATCGTTGTAAATTGTAAACGTACCAATTCAAAGATCATGAGATCACTCTTCACGATTTTGTTTTCCTGTTTCATAGGCGCTGCCTTCGCTCAGGTGGATGTTTCATTTTTCGGAGTGCATTCAACAATTCCTGCTTACAGCATCAAACAAGGGTGGGGCGGAGGAATGAATATTCTTTCACCTTCAGTGCCGATTGCTTTAGGGAAAAATGCGTTTCCATTGCAAACGCAATTTGGCGGCGGATACATTCTGGGTAGTGCCGGAAACAAAACATTCCGTGATGTGCGTTTTGCTGCTCGTCCGGATGAAGACGCGAAAGTTTCGTACACGAATATGCATTACGGAGTTTACGGCATGACAAGATTTTCTTCTGATAAAGACAATCGCAAGTACGCGCCATATGTTGATCTCATGGTTGGAATCAGAGGTGCAAGCGCGAATGTTGCAGTTTACTATGAGGATTCTGATGAACCGTATTACGAAGAATCTGTAAGCAGCTCATTTCAGTTCGGATATGGAGTGGGAGCGGGAATGCTCGTACGCATGGGCAGATCAACGATGATGGATGTAGGCGTAATTTGGCAATCAATGCCTCGTGCCAATTACATTGACATGAATTCTGTAAATGCCAATCGTTTGTCCTACGAAACGGTTAGCACACCTCCCGGAACCTTGATGTTCAAAATCGGTTTGCTCGTCAGCGCTGGAACGCGAAATTGTTGCGGTGTGAGTAAATGCGGTGTGGAAGGTCACCACAAGGGCAACTGCAAGTCACGACACGAGTAAGATTATCAGTTCAATTTCATATCTGCGGATTTCTGCGCCATCTTCGGCAATGTTTTTACTTCATCACACTATGCCCTCACTTGCGCATTCTTGCTGATTCTACGCATAAACTGCCCAAAATCATACGCGCTAAGACCAAAAAGTCTTGTTTATACTTAACTTTAGGCTAAACTTATTCAAGATGAAAAGAGTCGTTTTCGTTTTCGTGTTATCACTTTTCGCGCTTTGCGCGGCTTGTGAAAGAGAAGTTGTTGATCCGCCACCCGTTGACAACACCAACAACAATAATAACAACAACGGAAACGATACCACTCCGCCAACAGGAAATGCAGTGTGTCTCGATATTACACACGTAGTAGGAGCATTGCCATTGCGACTCGATCAGACTTTGCGTTATCAGAATCTCAACGGTGATTCATTCTCCGTAGAACTCGTGAAATACTATATCAGCAATATTGTATTTATGGATTCTGCAGGAAATACCTGGGCTGAACCGGAAAGTTATCACTTGGTAAATGCCGCAGATGAATTGAGTTGTAAAATTTACGTTGAGAATATGCCGGCGGGCGTATACAACTCAGTTTCTTTCATGATCGGGGTTGACAGTGCACGAAATGTTTCAGGCGCACAAACAGGTGCTCTGGATCCTGCTAACGGAATGTTCTGGACATGGAGTTCCGGATACATAATGGCTAAAGTAGAAGGTCATTCTCCTTCTTCAACACAAGCTTTCGATGCGTATGTATTTCACATAGGCGGTTTCAGCGGTCAGTATCCCGGACAACGTATCGTTTCTCCTTCATTCAATTCTTCTCAGGCAATTGTAACATCAACAACAGTTCCGTTGATTTCCGTAACAGGCGACATCAATGAATGGTTTCAAACTCCGAACGTAATCGATTTTTCATCAGTGAATATCATGAATACTCCGGGACCGACTTCCACAATGTTCGCTGATAATTACATGGATATGTTTACTGTTACTTCTATTCAGAATTAACTATGAAAAAGTTTTTGGTAATCGGTGTAATTGCGTTGCCGCTGTCAATCGCCTCTGTATTTACAGGTTGTTCCGTTGATTCGGAGATTCCTGAAGAACTTTCCAAAGAGGATGTGAAGTTTTATGTTCCTTCGGGATTTCCTCAGCCTGCTTATAATTTCGCTGCGAATCCGGTTACAATTGAAGGATTCGAATTGGGACGCAAATTGTTTTACGATCCGCGTTTGTCCAGAGATAATACTATTTCCTGCGGAAGTTGTCACATGCAAGCGGGCGCATTCAGTCATATCGAACATCGTGTAAGTCATGGAATCGATGGACTCGTAGGAACGCGCAATGCTCCGGGATTGTGGAATCTCGCGTGGCATCAAACATTCATGTGGGACGGCGGAATCAATCACATCGAATCGCAGCCGTTGGGGCCGATTGCAAATCCGGTAGAAATGGATGAGAATATTTCCAACGTGTTGGTGAAACTGCGCAACGATGGGAATTATCCGCGCATGTTTGAAGCTGCATTCGGAAGCGATACGATTACAACGCAACGCATGATGTGGGCGATTACGCAGTTCCAAGGATTAATGATCTCTGCGAATTCAAAGTACGATCAGTACACACGCGGTGAAGCGCAATTGACACAATCTGAACAAAACGGATTGGCAACATTCCGTTCTAAGTGCGCATCTTGTCATACAGAACCGTTGTTCACAGATGATTCATTTCACAACAACGGTTTGCCTCCTGAACCAACAGTGATGGATGCAGGAAGAATGCGCATCACTAACGATCCTGCGGATTCACTCAAATTCAAAACGCCATCATTGCGCAATATTGCAATCACAGGTCCGTATATGCATGATGGTCGTTTCACAACGTTGTCGCAATGTTTGAATCATTACACCGGAACAATGTATCCGAGTTCAACGCTCGATCCGCAATTAACATCCGGAATTCCGCTGACCGCTCAGGAAAAAACAGATTTGCTCGCATTCCTTGCAACACTAACGGATTACACATTCATTCAGGATCCGAAGTTCAAGGAACAATAGGAAACCTTTTAACTTCGATTACGTCTAAAGAGTATGAAAACGATCACAACATTCCTGGCGCTTTTCTTCGCGATGTTGTTCGTTTCATGCGATGATGATCCCGAAGTGGTTCCCGAAGGAACAGTGCGTTTGATCATCAATGTTAATCATCATGGAATTCCAATCGCCAACGCCGTTGTATTTCGCAAGAACGGTACTGTAATCTTTCCCGGTTACGATACAACCCTTTATGAAACGCGTTATGTAACAGACGTCAATGGTAATCTAGTGATCAGCGATGTCGGAAATGGTGATAAACAAGTTGTGCTCTATGCAAAAGGCATTGATCCAAGCTGGGACACAACACAAATCACGCCCGTACGCGGTTATTATCTCGGATCATTCTCCACAGGAATTGGTGAGAGTAAAGACTATAGTGTTCAGATACCGGTATCGGAGTAGACTACAGACTTTAGACATTAGACGTTAGACGTTAGACGTTAGAAGGCGCTTCAGAAAGGTTTGATTCGCGCACGTATTTCAAGGACTCGTGGTCCGCATCGAACTTGTTTAGACAAATTCTCTAATGTCTAATGTCTAATGTCTAACGTCTAATGTCTTGACAAAGTCACTTGATTTCAAAACTGAACATCTCTTTCCCTTCCATAAACCCCGTAAGCTGATCACCGATTTTCACCGGTCCCACACCTGAAGGCGTTCCTGTATAAATCAGATCACCAACACGTAGTGTTACGAAAGTGGAAACATACGCGATCAGTTCATCAATACTGAAAATCATATCGCGGGAATTGCCATGTTGCACGGTTGTGCCGTTCACTTCCAAATGAAAGTCGACGGCGTTTTTGTCTTTCAACTCATCAACATTCACGAACAATCCGATAGGAGCGGAGTGATCAAACGCTTTCGCTTTTTCCCAAGGCAATCCTTTCTTCTTGCAATCTGCCTGCAAATCACGAGCGGTGAAATCAATTCCCAAGCCGATTTCGTTGTAATAGCGCGAAGCGAATTCTTTGCCGATATGTTTTCCCGCTTTTGAAATCTTCACAACAAGTTCCACTTCATGATGAAGATCTTTAGTGAACTCCGGATAAAAGAACGGAGCATTCTCCCTCAGCAAAGCGGTATCAGGTTTCATAAACACAACCGGCTCTTCCGGAACAGGACTGTTCATTTCCTTAGCGTGCTCGCTGTAGTTTCTTCCTATGCAGATGATTTTCATTTCTTCTCTAAAGTCTAAAGTCCAACGTCCAACGTCTAAAGTCCAACGTCCAACGTCTAAAGTCCAACGTCTAAAGTCCAACGTCTATTTCTTTCTCATCTCCAATCGAATCTTCGTAATCACCTTCTTCGTGTACAAAGGAAAATCTCCATCCATCATCCACGAATAATACGAAGGTTCTTTTTCGAAAACTTCAGCGACAGGTTTGCCGTTGTGTTTACCGAAGTTGAAAACAGGAATGTTGTTGGCATTATAAATAATTCTACCCATCAGATCCACATTGCGATTTACCGTGGAAAACTCCGAGAGGAAATTCACATCGCTTTTCAGATTGTCGTAACGCTGAACTTGAGCTTCAAGAATTTCCCAAGTTGCAGTTGTGTCCGCTTCTGCGCTATGTGCGTTGATCAGATCTTTCTTGCAGTAGAATTGATACGCAGCTGAAAGTGTACGTTGCTCCATCTTGTGGAAGATGTTCTGTACATCCACCAGCTTGTGTTTTGTGATGTCGAATTCAATTTCTGCTCTCAAAAATTCTTCTGCAAGCAGTGGGAAATCGAACTTGTTGGAATTGTATCCGGCCAGATCACAACCTTCAATCATCTGGAACAACATGCCGGCAACGTCTTTGAAGAGCGGCGCATCTTTCACATCTTCATCAGTGATATGATGTATTGCAGTTGACTCCGGCGGAATCGGTCGGCCCGGATTGATCTTCATGCATTTCGAATCACGGTCTCCGTTAGGATGTAATTTCAGAATCGCGATTTCTATAATGCGATCTGATGCCACATTCACTCCGGTGGTTTCCAGATCTACGAACGCCAGCGGACGTGAGAGTTGAAGATTCGTGCTCATAGTTTGAAATGTTTTTTGATATAGGTCAATACTTCTGCGTGTATGTGCGTATTTCCGCAAACCATTTCTTTCTTACCGATCGGATCATTGCCATTGGTAAAATCTGTGCAAACACCGCCGGCTTCTTCGATGATGATTTTTCCTGCGGCAACATCCCAAGGCGATAAACCGTATTCATAGAATACATCGAATCTTCCTGCTGCTGTCCATGCCATGTCTGTGGCTGCAGATCCCGGACGACGAATTCCTCTTGTTGCACGCTGCAGATCTCCGAACAACGCAATGTATTTTTTATGCAGTCCTGCTTCCACGTATGGAAATCCTGTTCCGATCAAAGATTTTTTCAATTCGGTATTAGATGAAACAGCGATAGGCTTTCCGTTGAGGTATGCACCTCCGTCTTTCCACGCATAGAAACATTCATCCATGTTTACTTCGTAAATCACGCCGAGAACGGGAATGTTCTCTACTGCAAGTGCAACACTCACTGCATAACATGGAATTCCGTGTATGAAGTTCGTTGTGCCATCAAGCGGATCAATGATCCAATTAAAGCGTTTTCCTTTCGGGCGATCTGCGTTTTCTTCCGCAATGAATCCTGCTTCAGGGAGAATGGTACTGAGTTGTTTCACCAGTTCATCTTCTGCCGCGCGATCAACAAATGAAACGAGATTGTTAAAGTCTTTCTCTTCGATTTGAGAAGCATGAAAGTTGCTGCGTTGTTGCTTGATGGCTTTGCCCACGCGAATACATGCAACCTGAACTTTCTCGCAAATGGGAAGCAGATCAGGAAGATTTGCAGGCAGCTCAAACAAACTCATGCTGTTGCTTTTTTGTGACGGTTCTTGGTCCACCAGAAAAATGCTGCACCGCAAACGATGAGCATGAAAGCAATGAATTCTGCCTGAGTAACACGGAAGCTGCCGAGATGAAAAAGCGTGGTGTTCACACGAATTAATTCAACGAGGAAACGCTCAAGTCCGTTGAACATCATGTACGATGCGAACAGCAATCCCGGAGTGATGAAACGTTTGCGCAACATCCAGAACACTCCGAACAGCAAGATGCAGGCAAGCGCTTCGTAAAGCGGAGTAGGGAATACCGGATCAACCAAGCGCACAGGATCGCAGAAGAGATTTACCATATCGTAAGCCGGATCATTGTCGTTCGGATTACAAGTGTTATTTACGTTATTCGGATAATCGTATTTCCAGAACCATTCCGGCGCCCAACCGAGCCAGCCGGGTTTCGGCGCTGTGTTTACAATGCCCCAATCTCCGTCACCGGAAATGTGACAACCTAAACGCCCGACTCCGTAAGCGAGAAACAATCCGGGAGCACATGCATCCATCACGTGAAGAATTCCGAATTTCTGACGGTGCGCATAATAGAGAACTGCAACACTTCCGAGAATCAATCCGCCGTACATTGTCAGTCCGCTGAAAGAAAAAAACATGTCGCCCGGATCTTCGAGAAAGTCACCGAAGTTTTCGAGAATGTGAAAAATCTTTGCACCTAAGAAACCTGCAGCAGCGGCGATGAGTGTCATGTTGCCCACATGATCTGCAGGACTGACTTTTTCATCTACTTCTTTTTGTTCAGGCAACGCTTCTTTCTTCGCAGTGTAATATTTGTAATAAGCGAACACAGCACCAACGAGCAATCCTAGTAGAATATTTCCTCTCGAAGAAAGAATAAATGCACGCGGATCAGCACTGTCTTCCGGTGAAGCGAAAAATAAGCCGAGTAGTTTCCAACCCAGCATAAAACCGATAATGAACTGTCCGATTAATTCACTCTGTGATGCTTTCGCACCGATTACCGCTTTACGAAAAGTTGCGTTAAGTAATCCTCCATCTTCTTTACGTTTCAATTCCTTTGCGAAAAAATAAGCGCAAAGCAGAAATGAAATAGCAACGAAGAAACCGAAACTCTGAAGCAATTTCAGAAACGGAATGTCCCACCCGAATAAATCCTTAACTGCGTCGTAAATGGTTGCGTACATAATGATCAGGCCATTACGGCCACGGTTTCAGAAGTGAAAATATTATCAGAACCCAGAGTGCTGAGCTCAAACGGAATCAGTTGATTGATGAGTTGCGTATCGAAAGGAACAGAAACGCGTATATAATTGTCTGTGTAGCCTGACATCATGCCATTACGGTTTTCTTCTTCGAAGAGAACCGTGCGTGTCGTGCCTTGATGTTGCGTATAAAACGCCCTTTGTTTCTTCAATGAAAGTGTACGGAGCATTTTATTCCGCTTGCGTCTTTCGTTAACAGGAACAACGCCCGGCATTGCGATGGCATCTGTGTTGTCGCGCTCGGAATAAGTGAACACATGCAGATATGAAATGTCGAGTTGATTCAGGTAATTGTATGTTTTCAGAAACTCTTCTTCTGTTTCACCGGGAAATCCTACAATTACATCAACGCCAATGCAGCAATGCGGCATTAAGGATTTTATCGTCTGTACGCGGTCGGTGTACAAATCCGTCATGTAACGGCGACGCATCGCACGCAGCATATTGTCTGATCCGGATTGCAACGGAATGTGAAAGTGCGGTACAAACTTTTTCGATTGCGCCACAAAGTGAATTACTTCATTGGTCAGCAGATTCGGTTCTATGGAAGAGATTCGGAAACGATCGATACCTTCTACAGCATCCAAAGCCGTGATGAGTTCGAGAAAACTTTCTTCTCGTTTCTTTCCTCCATGTAACCCTTTGCCGAAGTCGCCCAGGTTTACACCGGTGAGCACAACTTCTTTCGCGCCTGATGCTGCAATCTGTTTTACGTTTTCGAGAACATTTGCAACACTGTCGGAACGGCTTTTTCCTCTTGCCAATGGAATCGTGCAGAAGCTGCAGGTATAATCGCAACCGTCCTGAACTTTCAGAAACGTGCGTGTTCTGTCGCCGCTCGACCATGCGCTCACAAATGAATCCGCATCCTCGATTTCGCAGGAATGAACAACAGCTTCAGATGGTTTTTCACTCAGCTGACTGATATAAGCCGGAATATTGAATTTCTCAGTAGCACCAAGAACAAGATCAACACCTTCAATCTGTGCGATCTCTTTTGGTTTCAACTGCGCATAACAACCGATAATCGCGATGCAGGCTTCCGGAGAAACATTCAGAATATCACGTACAATTTTGCGGCATTCTTTATCCGCATTCTCGGTAACAGAACATGTGTTTACAACATACAGTCCTGCGCCTTCATGAAACTCTTTGCGCGCAAAGCCATGATCTTTCAGTTGCTTCGCAATTGCGGAAGTCTCTGAAAAGTTAAGCTTACAGCCGAGAGTGTGGAACGCGACGGTCTTTTCCATTACTGTGCAAAGGTAGCAATTTGGATCGGCGGAGAAACCTACTGAATCCCCATCTTCGGATAAGTAAAAAGCTTAAATAGTTAATTATTCCAAAGTCGATCAGTTCCTTTATCAGTACGTGTCAACTCTGTGAATTATATCTGAATCTGGAAGCCAGTTTCATGGCCGGGCGCTCCACTAAGTAATAGAAAAGTGCTCCAACCATAATGGCAACGAAAAAGTTGATTGACAAATACAATTTGGTCTGAATATCAATTCCGAATATTCCCATCGCTGTCAAACTTCCCCAGTCCTCAATGATCATATGAGTCAGGTAAAGCGAAAAGGATATCCTTCCGATAAATCTGAAGAATAACCAGTCTTTATTCAGGAATGCAATGACCAGCATTCCAAAAAGTACCATTACAAGTTGACCGACTCCCGAAGCATGATTATCACTTTTGTAGTATATGCCGACAAACGTTGCGAGCATTAAAACTGCAAACAGTAGAGGTTTAATAATACCCGCCCTGAACTGGAAAAAAAGCATTCCTGAAATGAACAGAAAACCATATTGACAAATTGCTGTATTGTACGGAGTATAGATGAACAATGCAGATGCTGCAAGTAAAAGGAGCGGAATAAAGTTGAGGTATTTTTTCTGTGACCAGAGCAATGGTGCACAGAGAGCAAGAAAAAGGTAGAATTGAAATTCTATTCCTAAAGTCCAATAAACTTCCTGATATTTCGGGTATCCGAAAATATCGTAAACGTAACCAACGTGCGATAGGAGTTGTGGCCAATTAACGGTAATTGGCATCCATGGATATTCAATGTAGTTATGCGTTTTTTCCCACGCAATGAGTAACACAATACTGGCGAAATAAGGTATTTCAATTCGTGTAAATCGTTTCGCCAGAAATCTGTGGATCTGCCCCAATGTAAATCCGCCACCGTACATGGAGTACGGCACGATAAAGCCTGAAATGAAAAAGAAAAGCGGAACGCCGTTGTGGCCATGCAACGCTATGGAATGAAAGGTAGACCAATCTTTAAAAGGTTCGCGGGCATAGTGGAAAAGCATTACCGAAAGCACGGCAACGGAGCGCAGAATATCCACACTTGGTAAATGACCCTTCGATTGACTGTTATTGAGCAGCATGCAATTATTGGACGCAAATATCGCTCTTAAAACTATAAGATATGTTGATAACCTTGTGTAAAATCATAAGTGCTCTTGCCGTTTGCTGCTATTCGATTCTTTTTAAACTTGTTTATTATCTGATTAAGATGAACAGAACTTACACATTTTTACTTTTATTCTTCTCGGTTGCGTTAATATCCTGCGGCGGCGGATCCGAAGTTAAAGACAATCGTCAGGTTTTTCGTTTCAACGAACTCGGCGATGTTTCCTCTCTTGATCCTGCAATGTCAGGTTCTTTTGAAAACAATTGGGCGATCAATCAGCTCTATAACGGATTGGTGGAGATGGATGAGAAGTTGAATGTGCAACCGTGCATTGCGACAAAGTGGAATGTGAGTGATGATGGTATGACCTACACATTTACGTTGCGTCAGGATGTGGTGTTTCATGACGATCCGCAGTTCCCGGGAGGGAAGGGCAGAAAAGTGGTTGCTGAAGATTTCGTTTACAGCTTCACGCGTTTGTTCGATAAAAAGATTTCGAATGCATCAACGCTTGTAGACATCATTGACTATGACGGAACAGATGCGCATAAGGGCTTTGAAACTCTGAATGATTCTGTTTTCATTGTTCATCTGCAGCGTCCGTTCAAACCGTTTCTCGGAATACTTTCAATGAAATATTTCTCTGTGGTTCCGAAAGAAGTCGTTTCATTTTACGGTGATGATTTTAAAATTCATCCATGCGGAACAGGACCTTTCAAACTGAAAGCATGGCTGGAAGATACACGCCTCGATCTTGAGAGAAAT
>JBJOKQ010000091.1:0-12519 GCA_046046005.1 Bacteroidota bacterium
TAATCCTGCAACTGAATTTCTTGAAATAACAACAACGGCTCCTGTGCAATGGGCAGCGATATACAACATGAACGGGCAAGCAGTGATGCAAACACCGATTATATCGGGTAAAATAAATGTTGCTTCACTACCCGAAGGGATGTATACCATTGTAGCGTACGGCGATTCTGAATCCTTCAGGTCCCGTTTTATCAAACTGTAAACCATATGCTGGAAATCCGTCCGACCTGCGAAAACTGCAACAAGCCACTGCCTCCCGAAAGTAAGGAAGCATGGATCTGCTCGTTCGAATGTACATTCTGCACCGAATGCGTTGATAATATCCTGGACGGCAAGTGTCCCAATTGCGGTGGTGGATTTGAAAGAAGGCCGGTAAGACCGAGCAATTTGCTGAGCAAATATCCTGCATCAGAGAAAATAGTATACAAACCCATCAACCGTTAAATAATCCAAATTGCACTTTAACGAATTATTTAACATCTAACCTTTTTCAGGTTTAATGTAATTTTTAACTTAGCAATAACTGACCAATCCCCTGTTCAGTTGGAAATATGTAACCCCTCAAAGTGTGAAGTATCCCTTCAATCTTTTGGCGTATGGACAGTAATAATATTGACACAGGAATTCCCGGTTTTTCTCTGGACGATTTGATGGAAGGATATCAGTTAATTGATTTTGACTGGCGCTACATTTACGTTAATAAAACAGTCGTAAAGCACAGCAGATGTAATTCAGCGCAAGAACTCATCGGTTATACGATGATGGAAAAATATCCTGGAATTGAAAATACGCGTTTGTTCGAAATTCTCAAGGATTGTATGACTGAACGTGTATCTACGGTAATGGAAAATGAATTTACTTTTCCGGACGGTTCTACCGGTGTTTTTGATCTGCGCATTGAACCGGTCCCTCAGGGTCTTTTCATTCTCTCGGTTGATGTTACAGAACGTAAAAAGAAAGAACGGGAACGTGTCAAGTATATTTCTTCTCTTGAGCGAATGCTTGAAGTTACTTCGAATTGCGTTCAGGAACCTGCCGATGAAATGATGAGTATTTCCAAATCCCTTGCCTCACACAAAATAAAGCCCGAAGAACTTAAAGTGGTTGCATCAAACATTCGCAATTCAGCAGAAAAGTTAAATACTTGCCGCGTTGAAATTGCAACAATGATTTCCGCAAACAACAAGTAGTGCTTCAGCTTCTGAATAATATTTTGTGAAGAAGGTTAAAGACGAGCAACCGTTACTGAATAAGAAAGTCACCCTGGAAAAATTTCCCGGAAAAGGAGGTTGGACATTTGCACGACTTCCGGACATACGACCTGAAAAGAAAAATCCGTTTGGTTGGAGAAAGGTTCGCGGTACAATTGACGGCTACGAAATTTCGAAATACCATCTCATGCCCATGGGAGATGGAAATCTTTTCCTCCCTGTGAAAGCGGAAATCAGAAAGAAGATCGGTAAGCAGGAAGGCGATACAGTTCGTGTGATTCTCTATCCTGATAACGAGCCGCTGCATGTTCCAGAAGAAATGTTGGAATGTCTGAAAGACGAACCAGCAGCTTATCAGTTCTTTCAAAAGCTCACCGAGAGCGAGCAGCGTCATTATATGCTTTGGATTTATTCTGCGAAAAAAGAAGAAACAAAAATCAACCGACTGGCCAAATGCGTCAATCGTTGCAGCAAGCAATTGAAAATGTACGAGCCCGTATCGGAATAAGTAATACTTAGTATAGATTTCACTGATCGGCAGCGATGATGTCGTTGTTTACCTTTGTACAAGAAAGGATCAATATGTCACAACGCACAACAGAAGCAGTATTCCCTCCGCAAAATCCGCATTTCGTAGGAGACGGATTCAGAGTTCACAATTTCATTCCGTCTTACCGTCATCTTTCCATGCAACGCATGAGTCCGTTTATCATGCTGGATTACGGATCGAAATTTCACTTCCCTCCTTCTGACAAGCCTAGAGGAGTTGGAGTTCATCCACATCGCGGATTTGAAACGGTTACCATTGCGTACAAAGGTCGCGTGGCGCATCACGACAGCGCGGGTAACAGCGGTGTTATCGGTGAAGGCGATGTACAATGGATGACAGCTGCCTCAGGTGTTTTGCACAAGGAATATCATGAAGAGACATTCACCAAAACGGGCGGTGATTTTCAGATGGTACAGTTGTGGGTGAATCTTCCTGCGAAAGATAAAATGTCGAAGCCGAAGTATCAGGAAATCACAAAATCATCAATGAAAGTTGTTGATCTTGGTGAAGGCAGTCTGGAAATTATTGCGGGTGAATACAAAGGTGAAAAAGGTCCGGCTTCTACATTTACACCTGTGCACATTTATAACATCCGTCTGAAGAAAGGCGCTTCCGCTGAAATTAATTTACCTTCTGATTTCAATACAGCTATGCTTGCAGTGGAAGGACAATTCACCATTAACAATGCGGATGCTGTTCCGACCGATCATTTTGCTTTAATGCGCAATGATGGAGAATCATTCACCGTAACCGGCGTTGAAGACGCATTGATTCTGCTGCTCAGCGGCCAGCCTATACACGAACCGATTGCGGCGCACGGGCCGTTTGTAATGAACACGCGGGATGAAATTATAGAAGCGTTTACAGACTTCGAAGCGGGCAAATTCGGTCATTTGGACTAATCAAGAGAATATTTGCGAAAAGTCACCGTGTTGATTATGGAATTAGCGACCTTAACGCATCCTGTAATCAACTATGAAAAACGCATTTTTCGCTCTCTGTGTACTGGCGCTCCAGCCATTAATCGCCAAGGCTGATTTAAAACCTTACGAGAAATCCGCACCGAAGTGGGAAGTAACCGGAACAAAACCGGCTCCGGATCTGCCTGCAGGTACCGGACAATTCGTTGTCTCATTTGTTGATGAAGACAACAAGCCCATGACAGACTCAATGGCTGTACGTCACAATCAGGTATGGAAATTCTATTATCCGAATGAGAAAGGCGTGATTTACATCGGACTGAAAGAAGGAATCTACAAGTTTGAATTCTTCAGCAACGGCGATCATTTTACTGTTTACACCGATTCCATTCTTCTGAAAGAAAGAACGCAGGTTGCGATGACGGTAAGATATTTCAGAGCCTATTATCCGGTGATCACAGAAAAGCCTGTGATTTACTTCTATCCGGAGAAAGAAACGGAAATGAACGTGCAACTCACAGTAAACGGATCATTGGGCTTCACCTATCCGAAATACAATAACGGCTGGAATTTCACTGCAGATACAAATGGCGTTTTGCACATGAACGGAAATCAATATGATTATCTTTTCTGGGATGGTGTCGCAAACATCAATTTCTCCAACGTTAATATGAATGAAGGAGCGATTGTGCATCGCGACAGCGTTGCGATTTTCTTCGAACGATCATTAACCGCCATGGGATTCACTCCGCGTGAGCGACAGGATTTCATTACGTATTGGTGTCCGCAAATGCAGGTTACAGAAACCAGTTTCATTCAGTTTATTTCTCAATCCGTCTATGACGATGCTGCTCCGCTTTCCATTTCACCGAAACCGGATAATGTGAATCGCGTGTTCATGATCTGGTGCGATGGAAGTCGTTACAACAAGACTGATTTAACACCGCAGAAATTCAATCCGTTGAACAGAGATGGTTTTGACGTACTCGAATGGGGCGGTGCGCATTTCAATCCGGATATGATTCCGGCACTTGAAACAACAGGATTCAATTATCAGGATAAGCACTAATTTTCTGTACCATGAAATACTTATTGCTGCCGCTTACTTTGTTGCTTTTCGCATTTGCTGACGAACGCAAGCAACCTGAATCACCTGGATTGCCTTGGAGAATCGTATCAACCGCTAAAGATGCAGCCGTGCAATCCAACGAAGCGTTAGTTGAATTCCGCTTTTTAATTGACGGATCAAAAGCCATTCAGCGCAACATAGTATATTCATTCAATGGAATTCAGGATACTGCAATATCTTCACAGGAAGGAATGCTTGAACTTTTCGTCACTCCCGGACATTTCAAATTCCAATTTTACCTGGATCAATCGCATTACGAAGTCGCAACTGATTCCGTTTTGTGCAAGGCCGGTTGCAGAACAATTCTTGAAATTGACTTTCGTAATTCAGAAATGCTGATCGAAGTAGATAAGCCGGTGATTTATCTCTATCCGGAATCTACAACCGATGTGAACGTGAAGTTGAACTTCAATGGCAATCTCGGATTCACCTGGCCGCAATACAACGATGGATGGAACGTAACTGCTCAGCCTGACGGATCTTTGCTCTCCAATGGAAAATCTTATGATTATCTCTTCTGGGAAGGTTCCGCTTCGGTAAGCGCATCTTCGTTCGATAACACTTCAGGTTATATTGTTCAGCGCGATACGCTTGCGGATTTCTTCGAGAATGTACTTACGCAAATGAATCTCACTCCGCGTGAACGTCAGGATTTCATTACATATTGGTGTCCGCGTATGATACAGAATGAATTCAATTACATTCACTTTTCATCGGAACAGGAATACAATTCCATTGCAACCATGAACATCACACCGAAACCGGATGAAGTGTTCCGTGTGTTTATGATCTGGAGCAAAGCAGATCCGAAACAAAACACCGTTGAGCGTTCACAGGATTTGCCACGTGCATCACGAGAAGGATTTACTGTTGTGGAATGGGGCGGCGCTGAAATCAGCAACAACGAACTCTGATCAGATCAATCCTCTCGCTTTCAGTTCGAGATATTTATTGATTGTATTCACAGTCAGATTTTCCGGCGCAGTAAATACTGCATGGATTCCATACAAACCAAGTTCACGAACGATAAGCTTCTTCTCGTAAGAGAATTTCTCGGCGATGGTTTGATAGTATATTTCCTGAATCGTCTCGGGATCTTTATCCAGGAATTTGCGTAATTCCGTATTCTCAAAGAAGATTACAACCAACAAATGATCTTTCGCCAATCTGCGGAAGTACGTCATCTGTCTTTGCATTCCTGCAAGCGTTTCAAAGTTGGTATACAATAACAACAAACTGCGTTGTGTAATGTTGCGCTTCACATGCGTGTACAACTTTCCGTAATCAGATTCCTGATAGCCGGTTTTTGCTTTGTACAGCATTTCAAGAACGTGCATCATCTGCAATCCCTTGCGCTCTGCCTTAAGCGTTCCGTGAATACGATGCGAGAATGTAATGATTCCGGCTTTATCGTATTTCAACATTGCAATATTGGAAATGACGAGCGAAGCGTTAATTGCATAATCGAGTAATGTCATGCCATCGAAAGGCATTTTCATCACGCGACCCATGTCAACAAGCGAATACACTTGCTGTGACTTTTCATCCTGATACGTGTTCACCATCAGGCGACTTTTGCGCGCAGTTGCTTTCCAGTTCACTGTGCGGGGATCATCTCCCGCGACGTATTCTTTGATCTGATCAAATTCGGTGTTGTGCCCTACTCTTCTTATTTTCTTAATTCCGATATCTGTCAATCGCTGTGAGATTGCCATCAATTCATACTTTCTCATCTGTATGAACGACGGATAAACAGGAACGGTAATATCGCCATCAAACACAAAACGGCGTTGAATCAATCCGAGCACTGTAGAGCAAAGTATATTCACAGCACCGAATGTGTATTCGCCTCTGCGCACAGGTCGCACTTTGTAAGTGAGCATTTTCTTTCCGAACGGAGCGAGAAAAACACTGAACGCCAAATCACGCGCCTGAAACTGAACCGGTAATTCGTCAACCACCTTCAACCAGATCGGATACGGATATTTATTCTCGATATAAATGCGGATGTCGTTCTGATCGCCGTTAGAAAGTTTCTCCATCATCTCTCTGCGCGCGAACATTCCTTTGCGAATCCACAGCATTATGAAATCAGCAGCAAGAACAAACGGAACTGCAATCACAATCGTCAATGTGATACCGTACAGAAACGCCCACTTCCACGAAAGCAAAGCCATCAGCACCAGAAGGCCGCACAACGCGAAAAAGCGTGCAGTAAAGAATATGGATCTGTACAGTTTCAGCATAACTGTTTATCTCGGAATTTCAACTTGCTGTAAAATCTGACGTACAATTTCAGCTGTAGTCAATCCTTCCATTTCACGTTCCGGAGTCAACATTACACGATGTTGCAACACAGGAACGGCCACTTCACGAATGTCGTCCGGCGTAATGAAATCACGACCGCGCATTGCAGCAAGTGCTTTCGAAGAAGTAAGAATTGCCAATGAGGCACGAGGCGAAGCACCGAGATACAACGAAGCATTGTTGCGTGTTTGTGAAACGATCTGTGCGATGTAATGCAACAGTTGCGGCTCAACATACAAGCTGTAAACTTTCTCACGGTATCCGCGCAATTGTTCCGCGGTGATTACAGATTGAACATTCTCAATCTGCAGAGAATTTTTTCTTGAATGATAATCCTCAAGGATTTTCGTTTCCTGCGTTACGTTCGGATAATCCACACGAATCTTGAAAAGGAATCGATCAAGTTGTGCCTCAGGCAAACGATATGTTCCTTCCTGATCAACCGGGTTCTGCGTTGCAACAACCATAAACGGAGGATCAAGCTTGTAAGTTTTTCCATCAACGGTTACTTGCCGTTCTTCCATGGATTCGAAAAGCGCTGATTGCGTTTTCGCAGGAGCGCGGTTGATCTCATCGATGAGCACGATATTGGAGAATATCGGTCCCTGACGGAATTCGAATTCATTTGTCTTGATGTTGAACACGCTTGTTCCTGTTACATCAGACGGCATCAGATCGGGCGTAAACTGCAGTCGTGAAAACTTCACTGAAACGGTTCGTGCCAGCAATTTTGCCGTGAGCGTTTTTGCCACGCCCGGAACACCTTCAAGAAGAATGTGTCCATCGGATAGTAAAGCAGCGATCATCAGATCCACTGTCTGTTCCTGCCCGACAATCACTTTCCCGATTTCAGAACGCACACTCTGAACTGCAGCTTGCAGATCAGAAAGATTGATCCTGTTTTCGAATGGAGTGTTAGTTGGATTTATCATGGTGCTGTATTTATTTATCGTTTACTTCTTTCGTTGAATTCTCTGATCATCTTCACCAGTTGCTTCAGATCATCAGCTGTATGTACATTCACAATTCGCATGCGTTCTATTGTAGTGAAGAGTCGTTTCACCTGCGCATGCGGAACGCCTGAAAGTGCTGCAACTTTATCAATGAGGCGATCATCGATTGTTAGCGTTGTAACAAAGAATCGTGAACGCACAGACTCCAGAAAATAGTTGATTTTCTTTCCAATGATGTTGCTGTGATCGCTTTGACGATAATACAAAGCACCCACCTGCTCCACGAAATCCAATGTGGCGTTTCTGAATCCGGGAACAACAGGAACAGGTCGTTGACGACGCTTACCGCCGAAAATCAAAGCAAGGATTCCGGCGATGATTACAATGTAATACGCCAACTGCAGTGAAGGTTCTGAAAGAAGATAACGGCGCGGATCGTCGTTCTCCACTTTAAACGGTTTGTAATGTATGTCCATCATTGTGAAATGATCGGGCAGATAACTGAATGCTCCGAAAACGTAAGCGGCATTCTTCGGCTTGGCAGCGTAATAGTTACAGAATGCCAATGGCATTGTATGTAAAAGAAATTTTCCGTTGCCCATCTTATACTCCACGAAATTCGGATAGCCGCGGAAGTCCGTTCCCAGAACTGTTACGTCCATGGTTCTGAAGCGACCGAAAACAACGGAGTAATTTTCCCGATCCAGTTTCACATAATTCTGCAGACCGAGATTCGGATTCACCAGATTCATTTGCACCGTATCGTAATTGTAAGACATGGCCGAATTGATGGTCATCGTGGAATCTTCTTCATAGTAATAGTCGAACGCATCCGTTCCGTAAGCTTTTAGTGTGTCGCTCAGCAAACCGAAACTGTTCGCAGCAATGAAAACGGTATTGCCTTCAGACACAAAACGGCATAGTTCAATTACATCCAGTGCAGAAGGTTGGAACGACGCATTGACGAAAACATAATTCGCTCCATTGTAAGAGGTGTCGCGCAAATGTGTGTAAATCGTTTTGTTCACTTCATCCACTTCCGGTGTAATCGTCTCTTCGAGATAATAATTCATCAGATAGCAGCCGTACGGAATCTTTGAATTGATTCTGTAATTCGGTTCCCAATTGATTCTGCGACCGGAACTCTTCTGAGAGATGTATCCGATCAACGTCATAACGCCGATGAGTAAAAGGAGATATGGCCAGCTCTTTCTCACTTCTTCACCTCCTTCTTAAGAACTGTCGCATGAAAACCACGGAGATCATCTTCAACTTTACGATAACGCATCTCATCCACTTCAAAATCCCCGTACCAGATGTAATCGTAAATCAAACTTACTCTGCCGAACTGTTGCTGCAGACCTGTGTCACTCAATTCGTAATAATAATCGCTGTTGGTTTTATCAATTTTCCAATTGATAAGATCGCGATCAGTCATTTCCTTCAACGAACGTAAGAACCACAAGCGCACGGCTAAACGATAATCATTCGCATTTAAGGCATTCTGTATCTGCGATTCGTAGTTAATAGCATGTATATCTACATCTTCCACACTTGCATCAACATCTTCCTTCGCCTTGGTTTTACGTTTGAAAAGAAGATTGCCTCCGGTTCCCGTTGCTTTGAGCACGAAGAAAACAATTAAGGCAACGCCAATGAGAAGAACGAAAATGGTCCAACCGTTCATTCGGCGGGAATTGCCGTCGGAGCTGCTCAAATCATCACTCACGTCATCGAAGAAGCTGCGCAATAATTTATCGAGTAACCGATCGAAGAAGGAATCCTGCTGGTCCGTAGATTTTTCTTCTACATACTTCCAATCTTCATCGCTGAACACTTTTTGCTGAACACTTGCATCCGGTTCGCGCAATTCAACCATCGAACTGTCGTTCAATGGAACAATCAACGAATCCTTTGCAGCAAAAACGTTTCCGCTCCATCCTGAAATCAGAATCAGAATGAAAAGAAATCGTTTCAGATAACGATCAATATGTAAGTTCAATATTGTCATCGTCTTTGTTCTTCCCGATTGATTCCAGCATTCCGATTGTGCCTTTGCCGTCTTTCTTTTCTTTGAGACTGTAAAAATGAATCGCGATTGTTGCTGCGAAAACGGAATAGACCATTGTCTTGGCGAACTCTCCGGTACCTGTAAGAATAGCGTTCACAAGAACCCAATCGATATCCATGTTCTTTGTGGGATCCAACGCACTCAAACCTGCGATCCATGAGAGTACACTTGCCGGCAAGGAAATCATTCCGCCTAACGCCAGCAGCAATGCCCACATGCAGAAAAACACAACCCACGTGTGCCACCAATTGCCTTTGAGAACATGAGCAGACAAACGCAATGCAGAGAATGCATTCAGCTTTTCATCTTCTGCATGTCGCGCGATGAACGTACTGTAGATTAAGAACCAGAAAGGAAAGCGACAAAGGAAATAACCGACGTATCCGAGAAAAATCATGAAGACACCGGCTCCGAGAGAAAGTTCCGCGAAACCATACAGCAATCCGAACAAAACAATTCCGAGCACAGAAGGAAGCAAAATCACGAGAAGAAAATTAACGAGTGTTCCACCGAAATCCGTTAAAATGGATTTAGTAATATCATTCACATCGAATTTGCCCGGTCCTTTGATTCTGTATACACGAATGAAATGACTTACCACCAACGCAGTTATTGAACCGTTCAAAAGCCACTTCAACTGTGAAAGAATCATTTTAGATGCGAGATAATCGCCGATGTGCGTCCAGTCAAACTCACTGTTGGCACCGATAATCTTCACTTCATAGAACGCGTGCATCATGCACGTAAGCAATGCAAACGGACCAACGAGAAACAGAATTGTTTTGAAAAAGATTACAAAGTTTTCACGGATCAGCTTCCGCGTATCCGAGAACACCTTGCCAAAGGTTCTTATCTCTTCAAACTTTAACGGAAGTTCCTTTTGATTCATAAATTGACTCTTTCACTTTGCTCGTACGATCGATGATCTGATCGTCTTCATCATAACGGTTCACGTTGTAAGCTGCCCAAATTATCAGACTGATTCCGCCCGAATAGCACATCCCGAAAAAAATATAGGTGAACATATCGGCTCCTTTTCCTGTCACTATCTGCATAAGCAATGCGAGCGTAGGAAGCAGAAAAAGAAGTAAGCCCATAAAAATTCTGGAACGGGTTACAGGATTGAAAGTTTTCAAAGTTGTGAGGTATTCGAGAACCGAAACTTTCTCGCTACCTCGGTTGATTCTGATCAATGCTAAAGCAATCGGCGACACAGGAGAGGTAATCACAATACTGAACCAAATCAATATGCGGTTGAATAATCCCGCTGAAGCTTCATCTTCTGTTGCCTTACGTACACGAGCCGCTGCAATGTATGGAAGTGCGACAAAGTACCACAACACGAAAACCAGAGAGCCGAAGATGATGATCATTCTTCCGATATCCGCCATTTCAGTATAGCGGGTAACGAATCCTTCGAAGAAAGCCGCAAGAAAGAAAAACGGAATCAATCCGATTGCAACTCTCAACGCATCGCGGGCACCATTCATGAATGCAACTCCGCGCGGCCACGCTCCCGGAAACCATATTGCATTACCCATCGCAATTCCGCCTGCTCCTGCAACAATGATGCACCAGATTTCAATTGTACCGTGAATCCATACAGTGAGAAATGCTTCTTCAGTGAATCCTTGACTGGAAAGAAAATACATAAACGCACCAAGCATTACTCCGTTGCGGAACATCATGAAACCAACGCCGATCCAATGCAACACGCCGGCAAGAATGCACATGACTGCAACAGTACTGTTGTTGAGCGCAATCCTGAAGAACATGAAGAAATGATTGTCGTCTTTATACACACCGAGCGGATCTCCAACTCGCATATTCTCCATCGTCATGTCGACGTAACTGTCGCCAAGAATCAATCGCACAAAACCGGTATCATTTGCAGCAGAAATAACGCCGATCCAAACTGAAACCGCAAAAATCAGAAACGCGATATAAAGATTCATCTGTTGACCGCGCATGTGCAACGGAAACTCCTTTGTCCAGAAGGTGAAAATGCGTGAGCGTTTTTCTTTCTTGTTCTTGTAAATCTCCTGGTGAATACGCGCAGCGAGATCGTTAAGATATTTCTCTGTATTCGATCCCGGATAAAAAGTACGCGCCCATGAAAGATCATCTGTAATACGAACGAAGAGATCAGCGAGTGCATCCGGGTCATTGAAATCACCTTTGTTCAGGAGATTTTCAAATTCCATCCACCGCTGATAATTCTGCCGCAGAAAGGTGATTTCTTTCATTGAACCGAAGATAAACAATCTCCGTCTTCAGTTTATATTTGTTTTATGAAACTCACAATCCGGAAAGCAACTGAACTGAAAGCTGCCCGATGGGCGGGCGGTACCACCACGCAACTCGCGATTTACCCGGAAAGTTCCGAATACACGAAATTCAATTTTCAGTTCCGCATCAGCAGAGCTACCGTAGAAGTTGAAGAATCCACATTCACATTCATGCCCGGAGTAAAACGTCATCTGATGATTCTCGATGGCGCGTTGCACATTGATCATAAAGGTCGTTACCGCAAACAGCTTGATAAATTCGGCTACGACATCTTTGATGGAGAATGGCCAACAACTGCGAAAGGAAAAGTTTCAGACTTCAATTTGATGACTCGCGGTAAAACCAGCGGCAAACTTCAGGCGTTGGTCCTCAATGACCGAAAGGAATCGACTTTGGATTATGGACAGGGAACTTCATATAGTTCGTATTTCATTCTCAGCGGACAAGTGCGATTGATATGCGGTACTTACTCCGCGACGTTAAAGCAAGGTGATTTTGCCCTCCTGGATCACGAGCAGGAAGATGCGATTGTTCACATGCAATCGATTGCGGACAGTGAAATCATTGTAGCGTCTGTGAAACTTTAGATCAGGAATACTATCTTAGTTGCATGTCGGATATCGCCAGAATAAATACCACACAAAACGTTGTGATCGACTACGAAGTAGCTTCGGCAGGAGAACGTGTGCTGGCGCGTATGCTTGATCTTGTGTTGTTCGGCGCTTACGCATTTATTGCCATTCTTATCGTAAGTCAGGTTGTTTCCAATATGAGCTGGGAACGCATGCAGAAAGTTGCGCCGGTATTGTACATCCTTATTCCGCTGCCTGTGATTACGTACACGTTGTGGTGCGAATCAATTTTCAACGGCAGAAGTTTCGGTAAAATGATTCTCGGATTGAAAGTGGTAAAGTCTGACGGTACACCGGCAGGACTTGGTGATTTCGCATTCCGCTGGATTACACGTCCGCTTGAAGGCGAGTATGGAATTTTCACGGCTCTCGCCTTGCCTGTTGCAATCATCAGCAATAAAAGTCAACGAATCGGCGACATCATTGCAGGAACTATCGTGATCCGAACAAAAACACG
>JBJOKQ010000092.1:0-12508 GCA_046046005.1 Bacteroidota bacterium
TGCGTAAACAAGAACAGTAAACCGAAGAAAACAAAAATGCGGATGAAAGTAATCAGTTCGCGAAACACAACCTTTGCTGCTCCCGGCCGTTCGCGCTTCTCATGCAATGAAGAATACATAGGCTCCTCCTTTCTAAGTGAAAACAATACGCTCGTGTATTTGTTTGCATGAGTTGATGCTTTGTTCTATTAATAACGAAACTCCGTGCCGCTTAGTGTGAAGGAATGCTAAAAAATCGGCGGCATCCTCTCCGAAGAGTGAATGCCGCCCCGCAAAAAGCACCCGTGACTAAAAATGCCACACATCGTGCTCAGTCTTCGATATATCATCCTTCACGCGGTCTGCCTCGAGCAATGCATCCAATCCGCTTGTATAACTATTGATGGATCTGTCGTACACATTGCTTTCCTTATGCACATAACTGGAGAACATTCGCTTATAGAATACATCATCTACTGATAATCGCTGCGCATCGTTGTGTGTATTGAACACTTCATTACGTGCAAACACTTCGCGACACTGCGGAAAATAAACCCAGAATAATGGTTTGTATCCGATGATTTCACCATTCGCATCCGTTTTTTCCTGCAGTGGACACAATCCCAGAATGCGTACATCCATCACAGATCGTTGACGATCGAAAAACCAATCTTCTTTCACCCAATATTGCTTCACCGACCGCGATTCCAATGAACCGGGAACCGCAACCATGATATACGTTCCGGGGTTGAACGGATCTTCCACCTCCTGCGAGTCTACCCATGCAACCATGGAGTCAATCTGATTTTTGTTCAGCTTCACTTTGAACTCATCATCAAAAACAGGATTGTCATAACCCCAGATTTCACCGTCAAGCAGTCCTTGTTTAATCACATCAAACAAACTCTTTCTGTCGTTGATCGGATTCTCCGGATAGTACAACGGATGGTTGAATTTCTCACGCAGATCAAGTGTGCGCCATACACGTTTGGACCACATGATATCCGTTTCGCGTTCGTGATTATAGCTTACCGGCTTGCGATTGCGTGTGTTTTCCTTAACGTAAAATGTCGAAGGAATCTGCGCCGCAAGAATAGATGGCAATGCCATCATTATAACGATAAGAAGAATGAAAACTGTATTGCCGGGACGAGGAATTGAAGTGATCTGATTTTTCATTTGATGCTCCTTTCTTGTTTGTGGATTCAGAAGCATAAAGCCGTTGCCGGATAAAAGTCACTCAACGTGAAAAAATAATTCCTTATGAAGGCATTAGATCGCGCAGGATTAAAAAAAATCCCCCGGGGCTACCGAGGGATTCTGATATTGAATTCGTGTCTTAGAAGTGCCACAAATCGTGTTCGTAAACAAAAATGTCGTTCTTGATACGATCTGATTCCAGAAGAGCGTCGAGACCGGTGTAGTACGACTGAATGTTACGGTCGTAAACGTTGGTTTCTTTGTGAGCATAGCTCTGGAACATACGTTTCCAGAAAATGTCATCGAGTGAACGACGCTCAGCATCTGTTTTCAGGTTGTAAACTTCAGCAGTAGCAAATACAGGACGGCACTGCGGGAAATACACCCAGAAGAGCGGCAGATAACCTACAACCTCACCGGTTGACGGATCCTGTTTTTCTTTCATCGGGCACAATCCGAGAATGCGCACATCCATTACTGAACGCTGCTTATCAAAGAACCAGTCTTCTTTCATCCAATACGCTTTCACGTTGTTGGTTGTCAATTCCGTCTTGATCGGCGCAAGAATGAACGTTCCCGGGTTATTCGGATCTTCTACCTGGTTGGTAGAATCCCACTGTACAAAGAGACCTTCGATAGCCGCTTTGGACATTTTCACCTTGAACTCGTCATCCATTGCAGGATTGTCAAATGCAGTGATAGAACCAGCCATCAAAGCATCTTTCATCACGTCGAACAAACTGCGACGGTCCTGAATTCTGGTTTCCGGATAATACAACGGATGGTTGAATTTCTCGCGGAGGTCAATTGTTCTCCACACACGCTTTGACCACATAACGTCTGCTTCACGCAGATAAGTGTATGGAATCGGGCGACGCGTTCTCGTATTCTCCTTCAGGTAAACCTGATCAGGAAAATTAGGATCGAGTACCTGTGCATCAGTTGTTCCGATGGACAGAATGGTAATGACCGCTACCAGTAAGAATCTGAACCTTTTCATTTTTGTTTCCTCCCTTATAGTTGGTGATTACTTCACCTTGATGTTTACGCCAGGTATTTTACGTAATGATCCGTCAGGACCTTTTACTGTCACTTGCTCGAAGAAGACTTTGTTTCCAGGCTTAGCTCCTGCGAGTAATGATTTCATATCAGGAGTAATCGCAGGACCGTTTCCTTTCTTCTCTACGAATACACCGTTTACGTTCATCGACATTACGAAAGACACAACTGAGAACGAAAGATCGAAGTCGAAGCCTTCCATACGAGCAAACACACCGCTTGCTGCGTTAAGTTCAGCTTTTGTCATCTGTCCGTCACCCTTAATGCTTCCTACATAAGCTACCGGATCCGGAACTCGCTTAACGCGGAATTCGAATGAACCCATAGACTTTTGTACGCCATTAAGTTTTGCGCCTACGTTAATCGTTGCCTTTGTTCCCTGAGATACGGTTACAATGTAAGAACCAGGTTTTCCACCCGGACGCATTGAACCGCCAGTGATTGAAGGCTGAAGATCTCCCGGAGCAACACCTGCTGCAGAGATCGTGATAGGATTGTCAACACCGATGTAGAATACGTTCATCTTCTCAAGGAACACTGCTGCAGATGGTGTAGCAACGATGTACTCTGATTTGAATGGATACGCTACCCATGAGTTGTCCGGCTTTTTCACGCGGATCAAACCTTTCCAAGTCTGAAGACCTACTGCGTTAGCAGCAACTTCATAAGTACCGATACCACGCGCAACTTTAACTGAAGTTGAGTCGATCGGACCTTTAGGTTGTTTGGTTACTGAATCGTAATCGCAAAGCCAGATTGAAGGATCCTGTGTGGTGCTGAATGCCGCAACGAACAAGTTCGCAACGTACTTGTCACCGGAAAGAACGTAGCTCGTAGGAGCAACTACTTTCGCAGCAAGAGTATCGAACTTAAAGTCGTTTTTGGAAACCGAACCCAGAAGCTCGTTCACAACATCGCCCTCTGCGTTCTTTACGTCAACCTGCATACGGGTAAGGTTTGCAAGCATAGCCGTAACAGGCATATGGTAGAAGTTGTACCATTCCCAGCTCACAGTCTTCTCTTCAGACTGGTTCCACTGTTCTTTGGTTTCAAGCGTCTTGAGGTTGTTCTCAAGCTCTTTTTGCTGATCAGGAGCCAACTGAGCCATCAAGAACTTATGGTGGTCATTCAGCTTCTTTTTCAATTCAGCGGCCTTACCGGTTACGTTAGCCGGATCTTCACCAATCATGTAGTGAGTCGGAGTATCGTAATCGTCCGGTTTGTCAATGAGACGTGAGCTCAAAGTATCACCGATCTTCTTTTGTTCAGGAGTATAGCCTACACCAAACTGAGTTTCAGTTTTGATTTCAGACTTCAATTCCTGAATGAACTTAACGAGTTCATCCGATTTTTTACGGATGTCCATCGCCTTGTCGTAGAAAGGTTTTGCTTTCTTCTCATCGTTCAGCAACGCCAATTCGAACTGGCTGTAAAGAATGCCGTTCTTGTTGTCGATACCGTTATTCGTGCTGATCAGACCCGTTTCAATTACCATGAACGAGTTGATGATTTCTTTTGATACGTTCAGCGCAAGAAGGGCGGTAAGTACTAGGTACATCATACCAATCATCTTCTGACGCGGAGACTGTTTTCCACCTGCCATTTTCGAGTATCCTCCTTTTAATTTTTGTTAGGCAATACCAGAATTAATTAGCGACGAACGTTCATAGCGGTCAGCATGTTGCCGTATACCGTGTTGAGCTGTTCGAGGTTAGACGCGAGATTAGAAATCTCAGAGCGATAGCGACGTGTGTCGTCCATAGACTCGTTGAGGTTTCCAAGAATCTGCTGGATTCCTTCGTAAAGCGTATTTGTTGCTTTGAGGTGTTCGTTTGAACCCTGAAGTTGAAGTTCGTAAGCAGCGTTGAGTGCGGCGAGGTTTTTAGAAACTTTGCCGAGCTGTTCGCCGTAGTTAGAAGCTTCATCATTTGCAACTGTGAATGACTCAAGTGTACGTGAAGCGCGAGTGTATGCAGAAGCAAGTTGTTCAACAGAAGAACTCACGCTTTCGTTTGCACGATCATAAGCCTGTGCAAGGTTGTCAACTTTAGAAGTTGCCTTGTTGAGGTTATCAGAGAATTCTTTAGAAGCAACGCTTGCATCAGCGATCTCACCCATCTTAGACACACTGTCAGAGAGGTTACGCATACCCTGACCGAGGCTTTCGAGAAGATCCGGACCGATTTTCGCTTCTTCCAACATTTTGTCAAGCTGGTTTGTAAGCGGATCACCAGCTGCTCCGGCTCCACCAAGCTCACGACCACGCTTTCCTTCTTCATCACTCATTCCCGCAAGTTCAGGATAAACCAAAGTCCAATCCAAATCTTCGTGAATCGGTTCGAAAGCCGAGAAGATAAAGATTACGGCCTCAGTACCCAGACCTACGATAAGCATAAGACTAGCCCCTGGCCAGTGCTGAATTTTGAAGAGTGCACCGACGATTACAACCGCCGCTCCGAAGCCGTAAAGCTTCGCCATAAACATCTTCCACTTCTTGGTTTCAAATAAACTTTTACCGCTCATTGTTTGTGCTTGTTTGTTGGTTAAGAAACAGGAATTAAATTATGTTTGGTTTTGGGATTACGACTATAGATCATCATCCTTCGCACGACCCAAGAAGGTCATTACGCAACGGAATCCGACATAACATTTCGCAGTATCCTGATACTCGTAAGTACGTGAGGAGTTCTGCAGGTAGAAACCTACATCTTTCCAAGATCCACCGCGGATAACCTTGCGGCAAAGAACCGGAACTGCTTCATCAGCAACTGTAGTTTCGTACTGGTAATCAGGGTTCAAATCGTGCATGAAATCATAAGCTGATTCATCGAACGCGTTATTCGTCCACTCAGCAGCGTTACCGGCCATGCAATAGAAGCCCCAATCGTTAGGGTTATACGAGAAGATTTTTACTGTGTGGAAACCACCGTCGTCGATGTATGATCCGCGCATAGGTTTGAAGTTTCCTAAGAAACATCCACGTGCGTTACGGATGTACGGACCGCCCCAAGGGAACGGCGACAATTGCAGACCACCACGTGCAGCATATTCCCACTCAGACTCCGTTGGGAGACGGAAATCCTGAACAGTTGCTTCATCGTTCGAACGAAGGAAGTTGTTCAGCAACATTGTGCGCCATACACAAAATGCACGAGCCTGCTTCCAGGTTACACCCACTACCGGATAATCATCATAAGCCGGATGCCAGAAATACATGTTGGTCATTGGCTCGTTGAATGAATATGTGAAGTCGTGAATCCAAGCCAAAGTATCAGGGTAAACATTGATAACATCTTTCACAATGAAGATGCTTCTGTTTACACCATTACGCTGACCTTCACGCTTTGTAACGTCGTAGGTACCCTGTTCACGAGTCGGGAATTGACGCCCTTCAGGACCAGGAGTAGTTTTTGGCTTATAGCGGTTAGACTTTGAAGCAGCAAGGCGAAGATCGATACGATAGTATTCGAAAATAAGCTTGCGGGTATCTACGTCTTTACGGCTGTAGAAGCGCTCTTCGATAGGAAGATAAAGGTCGTTCAGAGCCGCTTTGTAGTCAGGATCAGTTTCATCCCAACGGATTTTTTCAAGACGGTTCAAAGGACGATACGGATCCTGAGGGTAATCCAAATCGATATACAAAGGACCATTGTCCTCGTAACCGATCCATTCCTCTTCAGGGATCAGATATTCTTCTTCATACTCTTCTGAGAGAAGACGACGCGCAATAGAGTCACGCACATCATACACGAACTGACGGTACTCGTTGTTAGAGATCTCCGTCTGATCCATGTAGAACGCCTGAACCGAAACGGTTTTAGCTTTCGTTGTGTGAGCATAAGGAATATCCTCATCTGACGGTCCCATGTTGTAGCTGCCCATTGGACAGTACAGCATTCCGTACGGATCGAACGGATACCATGCCGGTCGGTTTTGAACGCCAATCAATTGTCCGTTTTCCTGCGAGCAAGAAGTGAACAATAACATGGCAACAACGCCTGCGAACAACAATCTTTTCATTTTAGCCTCCTTTGGTTTCCCTTGGTTGTAGTAGTTGTTTTTCTGTGCCAGGTTCTTTTAAATAACGGAACAATCTTTCCCGAAATTGTCCCCTCCTGAAGAAATTTATCGCGTTTCCGGGCGATTCGTCAAATCAGGACTGTATTTAACGTCAACTGGACTTGTAAAGTTTCAATTGATATTGTTGGTTAAGAATTAGTCGAACAAACGTACGTCTCCGTGACGCTCAGTTTTAGGTGTAAACTTGATCGGAACGCAATAGTTTAGGAACAACTCGAACGAACCATTGTTGTAATCTCCAAGGTTCGAAGTTGTATAATCGTATGCGAAACCAACTTTAAGACCGCCATTTTCACCTGTTACAGCGTGAGGAATCTGGAAGCCGAGCATTGGAATAACCGCATCCTGATAACGGTAAGAAGCACCGAACCAGAAACGCTGATTAAACATTGCGATAACGTTGAGATCAAAAGATGTTACTGTAGCATCCGACTTAACGAGGAACGAAGGACGGATTTCCCAAGTATTTCCTTGCATCAACGTAACACCACCGGTTACCCAATAATGGCGAGCCATCTGGTAAACAAGGTTGTGATTGATCAGGTTAACGCTTGTTGAACCGTCGTCAAATTTATTAGCAGCGAGGTGAGTTGAAGAAATACCGAACCACATGTTCTGACGCTGATACCACAAACCGAAACCTACGTCGAAAGTAGTTTTCTTCAATTGCGGCGGAACAGAAGGGTCATTCTGCCAGTTGGTCGTAGCGATCCAAGACTGCGAACCGGTTGGTCCGAGTGTTTTAGATGCAGCACCGCCTTCTACGCCGATACCTAATGTACCACCAGCAAGCGGTAAGTGGAATGAATACGCAAGACGATAAGCCATGGTTTGTTCGAAACCGAGTTTATCATACATCACATTCAGACCAACACCACCATGAAGTTGCGGGGTGAACATGTCAACTGAAAGAACACCACTTTGCGGTGCGCCTTCGAATCCTGACCATTGTTGACGAGCGATCAATGTTCCACACAGTGCTTGACGCATGCCGGCGTAAGCAGGGTTCATGAACATTTTGTTGTGCATGTATTGTGAGAATTGCGGATCCTGCTGAGCAAAAACCGCAGAGCTGCCCAATACAAAAGCAAGAATTGTAAAGCTTTTCTTCATAGTTAAAAGGTGTTTACACGGCCGTCTTCCTCTTTACGGTCGGTACACTAGGTCGCTAAGATATGTAAACATTTTTTAATGCCAAATCTTTTTTAACCCCAATCTGTTCAAAACCTCGACACCTGGCTTTAGCCGAATTTCGTTCAGATTGGGGCTTTTTAACCTGTTTCTGAGAGATATAACTACAGAAACAGGAAAAGATACAGACCTATTAAAGAAAAGCTAATATGCTGATTATCAGATATTATAATTTAGCGTGGAACATGAAAAAAACATGTATTTCAAGCAGAAAAAGCGGGTCTTTGTGTCCTATTGGAAGAGTCTGGAGCAGCCTTGGCGTTGAATCCACGGTGTAACCGGAATGCAATAATTCAGAAAAACTTCGAACGTTCCGTTATTGTAATCGTTAAGTTTTGAAGTTGTGTAGTCGTATGCGAATCCGATTTTCCACGTTGCAACTTCTTTTTTTCTGAATCGCGGATCTTTCAAAGTGGTTTCTTCGCTGCCCGGTTTTACTTTGTCGCCGCCCGTTTTCCAAGTGAAACCGATCTGAGGACATACAGCATCCTGAAATCTGTATGAAGCACCGAACCAGAATGCGTTATTGTAAGTCGCAATACAATTCACATCGAATGACGTAATTGTCGCATCGGACTTAATAAGAAATGAAGGTTGAATTAACCAATTGCGTTTCTGTACATTCACGCCACCTGTTAACCAATAGTGTCGTGCAACCTGATAAATTCTGCTGTGAACAATGGGCGGAACAGAATTGATTACTGTGTTGCCTTGATTCATTGTTGGGGTGCCAATGTGAGAAGCGGAAGCCCCAGCCCAGAATTTCGAATGCTGATACCAAATTCCTGCTCCGAAATCCGGAGAAGTTTTTTTGATCTGCGGAGGAATTGAAGGATCGTTCTGCCATGAAGAAGTTGAAACCCATGATTGCGATCCTGTTGGTCCGAGAATTTTAGAAGTGAATCCTGCATCGATACCGAAGGACAAGTTCCCTTTAGCGACATCCGTGATGTGAAACGCGTAATTCAATCTGTAACTCATATTTTTCTCGAAGCCCAGCTCATCAATCATTACTGAACCGCCGATTCCGCTGGAAATATTTTCCAACCAGTATTCGCCAGTGAGCGTTGCTGTCTTCGGTGCTCCGTCGAATCCGCTCCATTGATTCCGAGCGAGGGCTGTGAAACATAAAGCGCGTTTTACACCTGTATGAGCAGGATTGAAAAACGTTCTGTTGAAGTTGAAGTTTGTGAATTGAGGATCCTGCTGAGAAAATCCATTAGCAACAAGGCATAGCAAAGCCATGCAAGTAAACATGCGTTTCATACCGTCGGAGTTTGAGCCCTGAGTTTGCCGTTCAGGGGAGTTTGAAAGTATAACCTGCGACAGAAAAAAAGATACGACTGCAAGCGAAGATTTCGAATTGCAAATTAAGAACACATGCTAAGAAAGTTTCTGAAACGTCTGCCACCAACGATCCGGCATTTCTTCTGCGCAAGCGAGTTCATAATCCGAATACGTACATGGCACGAGAGCGTGACGTTCGAAACGGATTTTCTGATTCGGAGGATAAGGGACTTCCATCCACCATCTGTCGCTGCGATTGCTCTTGAAGAAAATAATTTCGTGATTCTGGTCTTTGAGGAACACACGATAACGCGTGTAATCGTCTTTTGTTCCGAATGGAAAATCTTTTTTTCTGTTGTAGTATCCATCAACGAAACACCAGATCATTTGTGCCGCAAGATGCGCTGTGTGACCTTCCGGATCTTTCAAAGGATTCACTTCAAAGATTCCGAATGAAGTGCATTTATCGCTGATACCGGCGTAACGAGCAAGCTGGCATGCTTCGTCACCTGAAAATCCGTTTGGTGAAGCAAAACCGCAACCGGGAGCATCAGCACGACGCACGCAGGAAATATCAAAACTCACAAGATCTGCATTACGAATAACAGGTTCAATGTCTGCTATTTTATCGCGACAAGCGCCCAGGCGGTGAACATCAAAATTCAATTTGCTCATCAATTCCACAGCAGATTGCTCCACGAAATAAGTTTGGTATCCCACATTGGAGAAATTGAAAAGGAAATTCGGTTGATGCAGAATTATTTTGCTAACCCATGATTGACTTGTGTACTCATCTGAACCAACACCGATATCGAAACGCGGATCGATTGCAACGAGATTCACTGTTTGCTCGATTGCTTCGTAAGCGAGATACTGTGCGTAAGTGAGATGATGACTTCCTCCAATAACAATCGGAATAATATTTTTGCGCAGCAATCCGCCCATGACGGTTTTGATAGCGAAATCCGTGTCTTGAGGAGTTGCACCCGGAGCGATGTTTCCCAGGTCGGCGAGTTTCACATTCCAATTTCCCTGAAACAATCTGTAGAGATATTTCCTCACTTCATCCGGAGCATCGGCTGTTCCGTTATTGCTGACAGCAGGACGATCTTCGTTTACACCTATAATTGCAAAATGACAATCAGAAATATCAGGCCAACCGGCAGCGGAAGTATATATCGAAGATAAATTTCCGAGTTGTGTTGCAAGGAATTGATTCCCGCCTGCGATTGAATTCAATTCAAGCGGTTTGAAAAAATCAGAAAAATCGAGATTGGTGTTCGCCATGATTCAATATTACCAACACCGATTCAATAGCTCGTACGTGGATCGGAAAAGTTGTCAAAAGCGCGATGTGAGTATTGTAAAGCAAGAAAGTCTCATCATAGTGATGAGACTTTCCCTTGATATTACTTGCGTTTCTTCGCTGCCTTTTTCGCCGCCTTCTTAGCAGGAGCACCTTTTTTCGCAGGTGCTTTTTTCACAACAGGCGCTTTCGTTTTCTTCGCAGGCGCTTTTGTTGCTTTGGACGGAGCTTTGGATTTCTTAGCCGGAGCTTTAGAACCTTTCTTGTCGAATGCACCGGGAACCTGTGCTTCGATCATCGCTTTTACTTTTTCAAGCGAGAGTTCCGCGACTTCTTCCGGAGTAAGTTTTTCCTGCTTATCGCCACGTGTAATCTTCAACATCGCTTTTCCAAAGCGTATGAATGGGCCCCAACGGCCGTTCTCCAATGAGATTTTTTCTTCCGGCCACTGTTTAATGAAACGATTCGCTTCTTTTTCGAGTTTCTTGTCGACTAATTCGGCTATATCATTCTGAGAAAGATTATCGAAATCGTAAGCTCGCGGAACGTTGATGAAAATATCACCGTACTTAATGAAAGGTCCGAAACGACCTTTGCCTTTGGTAACCGGTACATTTTTGTAATGCGCAATCGGTGCATCAGCAGCTTCTTTCTGTTTCACGAGTTCCACAGCACGCTCCTCTTCCACTTTCATCGGATCTTCTCCTCGTGGAATTGAAACATATTGTTCGCCCCATTTCACATAAGGACCAAAGCGACCGATTCCGATCACCAGCTCTTTGCCTTTGTAACTTCCAACCGTTTTCGGGAGCTTGAACAATTCCATTGCATCTTCGAAAGTCACAGTTTCGAGACGCATGTCTTTGCGCAGACTTGCAAATTTCTTTTCCGGATCATCACTTTCTCCGATCTGCACCAAAGGACCGAAACGACCGATACGAACGTAAACGTTCTTCTTTGTCAGCGGATCTTTTCCCAGTAAACGTTCGCCGCTTGCGCGCTCAGAAGTTTCTTCCGTCTTCTCAACGTCTTTGTGAAACGGGCGGTAGAATTGCTCGAGCATTTTTCTCCAGTCAATTTTTCCCTCTGCAATTTCATCGAACTCTTCTTCCACGTTAGCGGTGAAACCGTAGTCCATGATTTTAGGGAAATACTGACTAAGGAAATCAGTTACGACAGTTCCGATATCCGTAGGAAATAATTTATTTTTTTCAGCGCCTGTGTTCTCGCTGCGTTTCTCTTCATTGATCTTTCCATTGGAAAGCGTGAGCACGTCGTACGATCGCTGCTTTCCTTCGCGTTCTTCTTTTACAACGTAACCGCGTTCCTGCACAGTGGAAATTGTCGGTGCGTAAGTTGAAGGACGACCGATACCGAGTTCTTCCAACTTCTTCACCAATGCAGCTTCCGTGTAACGCGGAGGGTGATGCGTGAACCGTTGAGTTGCAGTAATTGCATGAGCGTTCAATGCCTGTCCGGTTTTCAAAGGAGGCAGCATTGCGTCTGAATTTTCGTTGTCGTCATCTTCGCTGTCGTCATCTGATGACTCCATATACACAGCGAGAAAACCATCGAACTTGATTACTTCACCTTGGGCAACGAACGTTTCAGAAGCATTTGAAACGGTAATTACGGCAGTTGTTTTTTCGAGTTCCGCTTCTGCCATCTGCGAAGCGATTGTGCGCTTCCAGATCAGATCGTAGAGGCGTTGTTCGTCACGCTCACCTTCAACCATATTGCGCTCGAGGTATGTCGGACGGATTGCTTCGTGAGCTTCCTGTGCGCCTTTGTTTTTTGTTTTGTATTGACGCGTGTGAACGTATTTCTCACCGAAATTTTTCGTTACAACTTCTCTGGCTTTACCGAGTGCAAGTTCAGAAAGGTTCACGGAGTCCGTACGCATATAAGTGATCTTACCGCTTTCGTACAGACGTTGTGCAACCACCATCGTTCTCTTCGGAGAAAAACCGAGTTTTCGTGAAGCTTCCTGCTGCAATGTTGACGTTGTAAACGGTGCAGAAGGAGATTTGCGCGATGGTTTTGTTTCGAGAGAAGAAACAGTGAATGTTGATTTCGAACATGCTTGCAGAAAATTACGAGCCTCATCAATTGATTTGAAGTTGGAGCGTAATTCAGCTTTGAACTTTTGTCCGTTGCTGATGAAAACTGCAGATACTTTATACGAAGATGTAGATTTGAAAGCGCCGATTTCACGTTCACGTTCCACGATAAGACGTACAGTAACACTCTGTACACGTCCTGCGGAAAGAGAAGGTTTTACCTTCTTCCACAAGATCGGTGACAATTCAAAACCAACGAGACGATCAAGAATGCGTCGCGCTTGCTGTGCATCCACCAAATGACGATCGATTTTTCTTGGCGATTCAATCGCTTTCAGAATAGCCG
>JBJOKQ010000093.1:0-12463 GCA_046046005.1 Bacteroidota bacterium
TGAAATATCCGGTTTTGATTCAACGACCGATTCTCATCAAAGGAAACAAAGCGGTGTTCGGAAGAAGCGAAGAAGAATTGAATTCGATTATTTAAACACAAACACAACATCAAATATTCAATCGTTATGAGTTACAGAATCGAAAAAGACACCATGGGCGAGGTACAAGTGCCTGCCGACAAATATTGGGGTGCTCAAACCGAACGTTCGCGCAACAATTTTAAAATCGGACCGGAAGGTTCAATGCCGCGTGAAGTGATTTATGCATTCGCTTATCTGAAGAAAGCGGCTGCGCATGCTAACCACGATCTTGGTGTGCTGGATGCGCCGAAGCGTGATCTTATTTCTCAGGTGTGTGATGAAATTCTCGCAGGCAAACTCGACGATCAGTTTCCGCTCGTAATCTGGCAAACAGGTTCAGGTACGCAGAGCAACATGAATGCGAACGAAGTGATTGCTTACCGCGGACATGTTATCACAGGCGGCAAACTCACGGACGAAAAGAAAGTGCTCAACCCGAACGACGACGTGAATAAATCACAGTCATCGAACGATACATATCCGACTGCTATGCACATTGCCGCATACAAGCTCGTTGTTGAGAATACAATTCCGGGAATGGAAAAACTCCGTGATACGCTTGCTGCAAAAGCCGCAAGCTGGAACAACGTAGTGAAGACAGGACGTACGCATTTCATGGACGCTACACCGCTTACACTAGGTCAGGAATTTTCCGGATATGCTCAGCAAATCACCAATAGCATTCGCACAATTAAAAATGCGCTTGAAATGGTGAAGGAACTTGCTCTCGGCGGTACCGCTGTCGGAACAGGACTCAATACTCCGAAAGGATATGATGTTCTTGTTGCAAAGAAAATCGCTGACTTTACAGGTCTTCCATTTGTAACAGCTCCGAATAAATTCGAAGCACTTGCTGCTCACGATGCCATGATTGAACTTTCAGGCGCGCTGCGTCGTTCTGCTGTTGCTTTGATGAAAGTTGCGAATGACATTCGCATGCTCAGTTCAGGACCGCGTTCCGGAATCGGAGAGATCGTTATTCCTGACAACGAACCGGGTTCTTCAATCATGCCTGGAAAGGTAAATCCTACTCAGCCGGAAGCACTCACAATGGTGTGCGCTCAGGTTATGGGTAACGACGTTGCAGTTGGCATCGGCGGATCAAACGGTCACTTCGAACTCAACGTATTCAAGCCAATGATCGCATACAACGTTCTTCAGAGCGCACGTCTTCTCGGTGATGCATGTGTGTCGTTCAATGACAAGTGTGCTGCGGGCATCGAGCCGAATCTTCCTGTGATTAAGAAGCACATGGAAAATTCACTCATGCTTGTTACTTCACTGAATCCGCATATCGGTTACTACAAAGCTGCGGAGATCGCGAAGAAGGCACACAAAGAAAACAAGACGCTTCGTGAAGCAGCAATCGAACTCGGACACGTTACATCGGAACAATTCGATCAGTGGGTGAAACCGGAAGAAATGGTTGGTTCATTGAAGTAAAATCAATTTGATTTACAATTGGTGCGTTTCAGATTGCAGTTGGAGCAAAAGTCTCATACAACATCAGGCGTACACTTTGTAACTTTATAGTATGACAATTAAACGCAGCAAGTTCAGTTTCCTTTCCGCAAAGCGATTGGTGGCGCTTGCTGCGTTTTTCTTTCCGCTGTTTCTGGCGGCACAGGATACTGCGAAGTTTGTCATTCAGGAAAATTACAAGCGCGAGATCGTTATAGAAAACAGGCGATATCGTGTCTACAACAACTGGGTGACATTCGGTGGCGGCGGAGCATGGCATTCTGAAAATCCGCGCACGCAATTGAATGTGGGAATGAATTACTTCTTCCACATTAAAAAACATTACTTCGGATTCGGCGGACTTGTAAGCGGTGATGAATTCGGATTGTGGAATAACTTCAGCGGACATGCAGGTTACGTTCCATGGAGAAAAGAAACCGATCGCAAAAACATGGCCGCATTTGCCGGATTATCGTACACGCTCGGCTATGATTTTATTTATGCCGGAACATATTCATCTAATCGATGGGATCGTGTTGGATTTTACGCTGAGTTCCAGTATACGATGAAACTGCAATACGCAGTTGGCGTAGGACCGACATTTTTCGTTGATGTAAATCAGAAGCGCACTTTAGTTGGAATCAGGATCGACGGCTATCTTTCCGGTGCTTATCGCGGTTATGTAAAAGGAAAACAGCCGCCACCGAAAGTGCACAACTAGCAGCTATTTTAACCGCGTATAGAATTTCTCTTTCGAACGCGTTCCGTCAGGATTTACATCAAATATTGTATCACTGTGAATCTGCAATCTCGCCTGCATCGGAATTACAACTACGCGCATGGAATCGCTGTGATGAGATAACTCTTCTTTGAAGAAAATTTCCGGATGTTCTTTCCAGTACTTGCTCATTTCAGTCATCACGAGAAAACTGTCTTCTGCAATTTGCCAATGTCCGGCCGAAAGAAATTGACGTGTCAATGAATCTTCTTGGCGTACACAGCGGAAAATCATCACGGAATCATCTCGAAGTTCAAGAGTAATTTGATTCTTGTCCCAAGGTTTCGTATTCGCCCATTTCCCGATGAGATGGAGCGATTGTACTTCAGGTTCTGAACACGCTGCGAAAAAGAGCAGTATGAGAATTGCAAACCGATTCATTATACAAAGCGATCGCCTTTGGCAACTTTCACATCATTTACAAACGTGCGTATCTGTTGTTCATCCTGCTTCTTGCAAATGAGCAGAATGTTGTCGGATTCCACTACAATGTAATCTTCGAGTCCTTCAATCACCACCAGCTTGTCTTTCGGCATGTGCACAACGCAACCTGATGATTTGTACATCATCACTTGCTTACCTACAACAGCATTTTCGTGTTCGTCTTTGTTGATGTGCGTGTAAAGCGAGCCCCATGTTCCTAAATCAGACCATCCTATGATTGATGATCGAACGTAAACATTGTCTGCTTTTTCCATTACAGCGTAATCAATGGAAATATTCTTGCATCGCGCATAAGCATCACGCAACCATTCCGCTTCCTGCGGTGTTGACCATTTGTCATCGCCTTCCTGAAAGATCTGCGCCATCTCCGGCAGATGCATTTCAAAAGCTTTCATGATACTCTTTGCACTCCAGATGAAAATGCCCGCGTTCCACAAAAAGTCTCCGCTTCGCAGGAAAAACTCCGCCATTTCATGATCGGGTTTCTCCGTGAATGTTTTTACTTTCTTAATGCGTTTGTCTTTCTCAACAACATCAGAATCCACAAACTGAATGTAACCGTAGCCGGTGTCAGGTCGCGTTGGTTTGATTCCGATGGTAATCAGGCAATCGTCCTGTGCAGCTTTACGCATGCACGAGTTAATCGCTTTCGTAAACGTATCTTCTTTTGTGATGAGATGATCGGAAGGTGCAACTACCATCACTGCGTCGGGATCCATAGAATGAATTTTCCACGCTGCAAACGCAACACAAGGAGCAGTATTTTTACGTGCGGGTTCACTGAGAATATTCGGCACATGCAGATCAGGCAATTGCTCAGATACAAGTCCGCGATAACTTTCATTCGTTACAACGAAAATGTTCTCAGGCTTGCAGAACTGAAGTGCGCGATCGTAAGTGGATTGAAGCAATGTTCGTCCTGTTCCCAGAACGTCAATGAATTGTTTCGGATGCGCAGTACGACTCATCGGCCAGAATCTGGTTCCGACGCCTCCTGCCATTATAACACAATAACGGTTTTTCATTTCCGGGAAACTCAGGACAATTTAGACAATGCTTTTTCAAGCGATTCAATTACCAACTCAACATCTTCCAGTTTGCATGTGCCCACGGAAAGTCGGTACCAATTGGATTCTGCAGAAGCACCGAATGCGTTGAAAGGAACAACGGCCACTTTCGCTTCGTTCAGAATGTAGCTTGTGATATCTTTTGTGCTCGCCAGTGTTTTTCCGTCTGCTGTTTTCTTACCGTGCAACGCAAATTGAACTGTGAGATATATAGCTGCTTGCGGTGCAATGGAATCAACCTTGTACCCTTTTGCTTTCAGCGACTGGAATCCTTTGTGGAAACCAACCAAGCGCGCGTTTACTTTTTCTTTGATGTCATCAAGAAAAGTATCATACTGTTTCAGATCAGCAAGGAACTTCGCACTGGCAACCTGTTCCGCTTTCGGAGCCCATGCGCCCACGTGAGAAAGAATGGATTTCATTTTTTCAACGATACGCTTCGGACCCATTGCCCAACCTACGCGAACACCTGTTGCAGCAAGTGATTTTGAAATTCCGTCAACGAAAATTGTATAGTTACGCATCTCAGGACGCAGACTAACCGGATCGTAATGTTTTACATCTCCGAATGTCAGTGCCCAGTAAATCTGATCGTACAACAAATACAACGGCTTCTGTGCAGGTCCACGACGTTTGTTCTCTTCGAGAATCATATCGCAGATTTCAGTCAGTGTTTCTTTCGTGAAAGTAGTTCCGGTAGGATTCAACGGCGAGCAAAGAGAAACGAGTGCAACATCTTTCAGATGCGGTTTCAATTCTGCAGCCGTAGGCATGAAATTATTTTCCGGCTTGGTTTCAACATAAACCTGAAAATTGTAATCGCCGGAATTCATGTGCGTATAATGGTTGTTATTCCAAGATGGAACAGGGAACAACACTTTTTCGCCCGGATCAAGAACGGTTCTGTAAATAGCGTAAATCACAGGACGAGCACCGCCTGCAATGAGAATTTCGTCAGTAGCATATTTCAATCCCTGACGTTTCTCAATCAGTTCGGAAACTGCTTTGCGCAATTCAGCAACACCATCAGCCGCAGGATAATTTGTTTCATCAGAATCATATGCAGCAATGATTTCTTTTTTCAGTGCTGTGGGAATCGGGAAAATCTTCGGGTTGAAATCGCCGATAGTGAAATTGTAAACCTTTTCACCGTTGCGGATTTTCTCATTGATTTCCGCTGCGAGTTTGATGATTTCAGAACCGATGAGAGTTTCGGCCATGCGGCCTGCCCGCAAATCGGTTGTGCTTTGAGTGGCTGTTGCGTTGCTCATAAATGTGTGTGACTTTTCAGCGGAAGCGAAGGTACGAAAATACCTAGGGCGGAAGGGCTTGTTTTCGCTCTGAAAAACATGATTTTTGCCCTGGTTTTACATTCGGAATCAGGTTACGGGAGCTTAGGCAGGTGCACGTCATGAGAAATCAAACTCCGTCGCAGAGTAGATGTATCAACAAGTAGATCAATATTGAAACCGAATTTCCAGTGACCTCCCACAACGATTATTGTGCGCTAGTCAGTTTTCGCTTTCACATCCGCCAGCCCGGAAAACAAATACACGTGCCCCGTCAGTTTTTCTTTGCACTGATAGCGTGTGCGCATCTTCATTCCCTTGATGAAAATTCTTCCGCCGTAATCGAATTCTGCATTGATCGGAAGTGTTTCGAGATGAATAAAACCATTCGGCTTATCGTGCTTACGAAGTACGCGCATCAGGTCGATATCAGAACAACTGCTCGCTCCGGGATCACGCATGTAACTGATAATGGCATTACGAACATCTTCCGGAAAAACTTCCAAACGTATCACGGGACGCATCAATTCTTTGAATGAATTTTTCCATTCTTCTCCATGCGGTTTTACACGATATCCATGTCGCTCGTAAGTCAGCAGATGTGCAATTTCATGAACCAGCGTCAGCAGAAATGCATACTGGTTCATGTCGCGATTCACCGTAATCGTGTGATTCAATCCGGGTTTCGGTGGACGATAATCGCCGTACAAACTCTGACGCGGCTTGCGGATTTTCAGCTTGAAGTTGAAATGAAAAATCCATTGCGAAATCAGCGGCACTGCTGCTTCGGGAATGTACTTCGCAAGAATGGATTGATTTCGGGTAGCCTGATCCACACTCTAAATTAATCCACACAGCTGAATGTTCTCATTACGCGCCAAAAGGAGAATGAAATACACGGATTTGCACCACTTTAGGATTTGCACATTATTTCAACAGCTGATAGGTGATGAAACTCGCCACCCAAGCCAATGCGCCCATAAACGCAAACTGAATTGCCGGCCATTTCCAGCTTTTTGTTTCGCGTTTCACAATGGCAATGGTACTGATACACTGCAATGCAAATGCATAGAAAATCAACAACGAAACAGCGGTCGCAAAACTATAAACGGGCAATCCGCTATCGGCATGTTTTTCAACTGCCATACGCTCACGAATCGGTACAATGTTTTCATCGTCTCCTGCACCGTAAATCGTAGCCATCGTTCCAACGAAAACTTCCCGCGCTGCAAGAGAAGTAATCAGACTTATTCCGATTTTCCAATCGTAACCCAACGGTGAAATGGCAGGCTCAATGATTTTTCCGAGTCGTCCTGCATACGAAAGTTCCAGCTTTCTCGACTCAAGCGCACTGATCATATCTCCTTTGATATGATACAAATTCCCTTGTTCACCATACAATGTATCTGAAGGATTTGCTTTGCAGTCTTCAATGGTTGCAGATACTTTCTTGAATTCATCTCCCGGTCCGAATGAAACCATGAACCACAATACAACTGACACGGCGAGAATCACTTTGCCCGCATCAACGAGAAATATTTTCACTTTCTCATAAATGAGATAAAACACATTGCTCCATTTCGGCATGCGATACACCGGCAATTCCATGATGAACCAACTGCGACCTTTTCCTTTGATGATCTTATTCATTACCCATGCAGCCGCAATTGCTGTTACAAATCCGAGCACATACATGCCCATGAGCACCAATCCCTGCAAATGGAAAATGACTCCAACCATTTTATCCGGAATCACAAGTGAAATCAACAATGTGTAAACCGGAAGTCGCGCACTGCAACTCATCAACGGTGTTACCATTATTGTGATGATGCGTTCTTTCCAATTGCTGATAGTTCGTGTTCCCATGATCGCAGGAACTGCGCATGCCATTCCGCTGATCAACGGAATCACAGATCTTCCGTGCAATCCGATTTTCCTCATGAGTTTATCCATTATAAAACTCACACGTGCCATGTATCCGGAATCTTCCAACATGGCAATGAAAAGAAACAGCAAGGCAATCTGTGGAATGAAAATCACCACGCCGCTGAGTCCGGCAAGCAATCCGTTCACGATTAAATCGGTAAGTACGCCTTCAGGGAATGAAGTCAGTATTAATTCCTGTATCCAGGCAAATCCGCTTTCAATCCAGCTCATCGGATATTCCGCGAGATAGAAAATGCTCTGAAATACTGCGAGCATGATCAGGAGAAAGATGACATATCCCCACACTTGATGCGTGATCCATTTGTCAATCTTTTGTGTGAATCCTGCGTTGCCTGTTGCTTTGCCAACACATGCTTCGAGATGTCGCGCAATCACTCCGTAACGCAAAAGACTTTCTTCTGCCTGTGCGGTGTTCGGACTGAATCCTGCATCGGCTAATTGCTCGCGCCATTTTTCATCGGTTGCGAAAAGCTGATGTGCTTTGTAAAGCGCAGGATATTCTTTGATGTTCTCTGCTGCAAATGATTTCAGCACAAGATTTACGGCGGGCCAACTGATCGATGCCGCATCGAGAAAACGATAAGCAGGAAGTTCATTATGTTCCGAGAGAACTTGCTCTAATTCATCAAGTCCGGTTTTATTTCTTGCGCTTACAGGAACAACAGGAATGCCTAAGCGATTCGATAGTCGCTGCACATCAATGCTGATTCCCGCTTTCTGTGCATCGTCCATCATGTTCAACGCAAGTACGCAAGGGACATTCAGATCTATGATTTGTCCGGCAAGAAATAAACTTCTCTTCAGACTTGTTGCATCAGCAACAATGAGAACGAGATCAGGAAAATCAGGATTCGATTTATCAACGAGAACATTCGTAGCTACTTCTTCGTCCATCGATTTCGCGTAGAGCGAATACGTGCCCGGCAAATCAATGTAGCTGAATTCAACTTCCTGCTTGCCGAAATGTTTTCGGACAAGTGCTGTTTTCTTATCGACAGTTACACCCGGAAAATTTCCGGTACGTTGGTTTAATCCGGTAAGTGCATTGAAGAGTGTGGACTTTCCGCTGTTCGGATTTCCAACAAGTGCAACTTTGCGTTTTAATACTGATTTGTGCCCCGCGTTTTCCACATTCGTACGAATCAGTTGGAGTCGACTTTACGAATAGTTACGGTCTCAGCTTCTGAAAGTCGCATGCTAAGTAAATATCCTGCAATGCGAACCGCGATTGGATCACCGAGAGGAGCTACTTTTTCTAAAGTCACTTCTTCTCCGGGCGTACAACCCATTTCCAGCAACTTCACGGAAATTTCAGCATCATCCAATGAATGAATAATTGCTTTTTCTCCCGGACGCAACGAAGTCAACTTGTCTGCTTTCACAACACAAAGTTACGGCTTGTAAGACGGAATGACGGGAAATCCCTGATACCTAAAAGAGGGTATTTTGGAAAATGATGCCTAGCGATGGCGTTTTACCTTTTTCGGCTTGTTGTTCTTCTTGAAATTCGGACAGTCGCCGCAATTGTTTTTCCCTTTGAAAAGGAAACAACTATCCAACGTGGTAACTGTAACTGCACCAAGGATTAAAAAGGGTAAAGCTCTTCTGAGGAAACGTGACATAATCAAATATACAATAAGTTCGCAACAACCCGTTTACGGTCGGGCATGACCGAAGCGCCTTTAGATTATAACGCAAATACATGCGTTTTGGTACATGTTCGCTCTTCTGATTCAGCTAAACATGCGTGAATATTGAGTATTTTTAGCCTTTCAAAATGAATCCTGCTAAGTTATTATACCATGTTGGGCGCTTCTGGCTTTTGTTGAGTCAGGTTTTCCGTAAACCGGATAAATCCCGCATTTTTTGGGATCGCGTGTTCTTCGAAGTGAATGCCATCGGTATCGGTTCATTAGGAATCGTATCCATCATTTCGGTATTCATGGGCGCCGTTATCACTATTCAATCTGCTTTCGGATTTGAAAGTCCATGGATTCCGCTTTACGCTGTTGGTCTTGCTGCGCGGGATTCAATAATTCTGGAATTCGCTCCGACAATTGTCAGTCTTATTCTCGCAGGAAAAGTGGGATCCAGCATTGCATCTGAAATCGGAAATATGCGTGTAAGTGAACAGATTGATGCGTTGGATGTGATGGGTGTGAACTCTGCGAATTTTCTGATCCTTCCGAAGATCGTTGCATCGGTTTTCATTTTCCCTTTCGTTGTTGTAATCAGTATGTTTCTCGGTCACCTGGGCGGATTTGTGCTGGGTGTTGCAGCCGGTGTTGTTACGCCATACGAATTCGTTTATGGTATTCAGTATGATTTCCGTCCGTACAACGTGTTCTATGCACTTATAAAAACATTATTCTTCGGTTTTATCATTCCGGCTGTTTCTTCTTACCACGGTTATTACGCTAAAGGCGGATCGTTGGAAGTAGGACAAGCGAGTACGCGTGCGGTGGTTTACAGTATTATTGTGCTGCTGCTTTTTAATTTCATTCTCACTCAACTTTTATTGGCGTGATTGAAGTTAAAAATATCAACAAGTCGTTTGGCGAGAAGCAGGTGTTGCGCGATTTCTCTTTTGTCTTCGAAAGAGGAAAGGCCAATCTCATCATTGGAGAAAGCGGTACGGGAAAATCGGTGCTTATCAAGTGCATGGTAGGATTGATCGTTCCTGAATCCGGAGAAGTATTGTATGACGGTGTCGACTTCCTGAAAGCAGATTACAATGCACAGAAGGAAGTTCGCAGAAATATCGGAATGCTTTTCCAGGGCGGCGCATTGTTCGATTCGATGAGCGTTGAAGACAACATTAAGTTCGCGCTTTCGATGTTTACCGAGATGAATGAGAAGGATAAAACAGATCGTGCGCAGTTCTGTTTGGAACGCGTGAATCTGCCGCAAGCTGCGAAACTTTATCCTGCGGAGCTTTCAGGAGGAATGAAGAAACGCGTTGCAATTGCGCGTGCAATAGCCGTAAAGCCGAAGTATTTATTTTGTGATGAACCGAATTCAGGTCTCGATCCGAAAACTTCAATTCTCATTGACGAATTGATACGGGAAATCACCGAAGAATATAACATGACAACCATCGTGATCACACACGATATGAATTCCGTATTGGAAATCGGAGATAAGATTGCCTTCCTGCACAAAGGTGTTAAAGCCTGGGAAGGAACACGTCATGAGATTCTCAAAACAACAACGAAAGAAGTTTCTGATTTCGTTTATGCAACGAAGTTTCTTAAAGCATTCCGCAGCAAACTGGAAAGTGAATAAAAAAAGCCCTTCGTTTCTGAAGGGCTTTTTTTATTCAAGTAAGTAATGATTACTTAGTAACTACCATGCGGCGTGTTACTTTAACACCGTCAACGTTCAAAGAGTAGTAGTAAACACCAGCAGCATAGTTCGCAGTGTTCAGGTCGATCTGATGGCGTCCTGCCAACTGAGTTCCCTGATCAACTGTTTCAACCAACTGACCTGTTACGTCGTAAACTTCAAGCTGAACATTACCTGCGTTAGCAATGTTGTAGTTGATGATTGTGTTTCCGTTTGTCGGGTTAGGAATGTTCTGATCAAGAGCAATACCTGTATTGCCTTGTTCTTCAACTCCAACTCCGTTCATTGTAACTTTTACCCAGATTGTCCAGTTCTGCAGGAAGTTCTCGCTGTCAGATCCGCTTGAGTAGCTGCCGCTTCCGTCGCAATCATAGTACGTATCAGCACCTGTGCTTGTAGGCAAAGTCTGAATGTTGTACGGAGGAAGCGCGAAACGCATATCATGACGGTAGCTGTTCGGAGCAAAGTTTGATTCAACTGCGAAGTTTGGAAGTGTTGGAAGTGCAGTGCAGTTTCCTGAACCTGCATCACCGAATCCGCAGATGATACCGAATGTATCCTGAGTTGCACCGCGATATTCAATCATCACACCGAATTTCTGTGTGTTGTTGTTGATTGTGTAAGCAGGAGCAAAACCGAACACTGAAGTTGTAAACCAATCGTTAGCAGGATCACCGAGTGATGTATTGCCAACAATTGAAGTTGTGTTCAGCACAGTAGAAGTTTGCGGGTATCCTGCAGTATTCAATCCGATGATTTTACAAAGGATTGTATCGTTCTGTCCGGAGTTATTTTCGTGTCCGCCTGCAACGAATACAGAGTCAATTGTAAGTGTGTTGTACGTGCTGAAAGGGATTGCAGTGAAGTTCGGGTTGCCCGGGTCATTGTAAGAATCATACAATGCGCTGAAATCAACGATCGCATACTTCAAGCTTGTGTCGCCTGCAGCGTAATCGTAATTCATATTCATGTCCCAGATGTAACGAGTGTAAGAACCCGTGTTGGCAGTTTGCCAAGCTTCATCCATGAAATCATAGTCAATGTAAATTGACTGGCTGGTTTGCGCGGTCGGAGGTATTGTTCTGGTAAAGTTTACCGGACGACCATTTCCCGGAGTTGCAGGAACGCTTTGCTGAGCGAAAGCGAAACCGGAAACCAGAATACCGCACGCTAAAGTGTAGATCTTTTTCATTTCGTAAGAATTTGATAGTTGATATTATCAAATATACGACAAACTGAATTAATCGGAAAGAAAAAGCCTCTCTCCGACGAATCAGAGAGAGGCTTTCGAAGAATTTAATCTGATATTTTAGTGAGCTACAGAGAATTTCTGTGTAGAAACTGCTCCACCTGCATTGATGCTGATGAAGTAAGTTCCTGCAGAAAGTTCAGAAGTGTTAAGATCAGCACGGTGACCACCCTGAGCTTTAACGCCTTCGTTAGAAGTCATTACAACTTTGCCAGTGATGTCAGTGATAGTGATAACCACTTCAGATTGCTCAGCAAGTGTGTAGTTAACAGCTGAATTAGTGTTAGCCGGGTTAGGGTAAACACCTGTCATTTCAACTCCAGCATGTTCTTCAACACCTACTACGTCATTCAACATGAAATAGATCAGGTGATGCTCGAATGCGTAACCGGTTGTCCAAGCCCAAGTAGGGATGAAGTAACCGTTCCATCCGTTAGCATTGAAGTCGTAACGAACGTCTGTTGGAAGCGCGTAAGAACAGTTCATGTCAGAAGCTCCGTTTCCGAATACTCCGTAGAATACAGGATCTGTGTTAGCACCTTGCTCTTCAGAAGAAAGAACGTAGAATGCGTTGTGCTGGTTCAATGAGTCACCAAGTGGTGAAGGTGAACCTGGTTTGAAAGAAAGAACAACACCGATACGGTTAGTTCCCGGCTGTGCAGGAATACCAGGAGTTGCAAGTTCAAGGAATGCAGTGTAGTTAGAACTATCGCTTTCAGTCAACAATACGTTGAATGAACCGAGAACCTGTGACTGAGTGATAGTGTTTGAAGACTGAACATAAGTGATGTCCTGATAAGTC
>JBJOKQ010000094.1:0-12395 GCA_046046005.1 Bacteroidota bacterium
GCTTACTAACGCCGAAGGAATTGAATTTGTAAATCTGGATAACAGAGATGTACTCAGACATAAACTGGTACGCAGACTAATTGAAATTTATGGACAACACGGTGACAAAAATGAAAGCACTGACAGGAACAAACTTTAATCTGCCGGGGCAGAAAAAATTTTACAAAGGGAAAGTTCGCGACGTTTATACACTGGAAAACGATCTCCTCGTAATGGTGGCATCTGATCGTATTTCTGCATTTGATGTTGTTTTACCTCGTGGTATTCCGTTCAAAGGACAAGTATTGAATCAGGTTGCTTCGCACTTTCTTGCGGCAACGAAAGATATTGTACCGAATTGGGTAGAAGCTTCCCCTGATCCTAATGTAACCGTTGGTCGTCGTTGCGAACCGTTTAAAGTTGAAATGGTGATTCGCGGTTATCTCAGCGGACATGCGGCACGGGAATATGCTTTGGGAAAACGCACGGTGTGCGGAGTTGCAATGCCGGAAGGACTGAAAGAAAGCGATCCGTTTCCGGAGCCGATCATTACGCCTACAACGAAGGCTGAAGTCGGGCATGATGAAGATATTTCACGCGAAGAAATCCTTCGTCGCGGGATTGTTTCTGAAGAACATTATTCGCAGCTTGAAAGTTATACGCGTGCGCTTTACAAGCGTGGTCAGGAAATGGCAAATAAGCAGGGCTTGATATTGGTGGATACCAAATATGAGTTTGGTTTATATGAAGGAAAAGTTTTCCTGATGGATGAAATCCATACTCCGGATTCTTCGAGATATTTCTACGCAGACGGTTACGAAGAACGTCAGCGCAACGGTGATGCGCAGAAACAATTGTCGAAAGAATTTGTTCGTCAATGGCTGATCGCTAATGGATTCATGGGTAAAGAAGGACAGCAGGTTCCTGAAATGACAGATGAGTTCGTGAATCTTGTTTCTGAACGGTACATCGAGCTGTATGAAAAAGTTACCGGGTTGAAGTTTGAGAAGGCAGACGTTTCTGAAATACCTGCCCGCGTTGAAGCGAATATTTTAAAATATTTGTCTTCACGTTAGGAATTCAACTTACAAACTCAGATATTCGTCAGAAGACCCTACTACACTAAAACAATAAACTTTATGGCAGAAAAAGGTAAAATTAAAATCATCAAGGATACCGATGGAGGTATCGTCATTGATCCGCGTACCAACCTCGAGTACACTTTCACGCAGAAGTACCACAAAGAGCTGTGCTTAGGCGTGGGTGATCGTGTCAAATTCGATATTCTTGCAATTCCCGGAACTACTACAACAGTAGCAGTGAACGTTGAACGTATCACAGCCGGAACGATACTTACATACGATTCAGCTAATGGTACAGGCACAATCGAGGAACGAGTAAGTAAAAAAACCATTAATTTCTATGAGCCTTACGCAAAGGATATGGGAATTGATCTTGGTGATATTGTACGTTACACGTTATTGAACACCGCAGCAGGTGAACTTGCCGTTAATCTGACGGAAGTGGTCGAATAACACTTGGGATTCATATTAGAACAGGCGGGTATTTCCCGCCTGTTTTCATATATTGGCATACGAATAAGCATTATGAATAGAAGAGCATTTTTTCTCGGTCTGATTTTAACCTTGAGTTCATGCTCGCTTCTTTACGCTCAACAGAGTAAAGTAGACAGTCTGAAGCCGATATTGGCTCAATCCAACGATACAGGGAGAATACGTTTGTTGCTGCAAATGAGCAGTGCATATTTATCTTTTTCTGCCAAGAAAGCGCTTGAACCTGCATCAGAAGCACGCATGCTTGCGATTCAGTATTCTGATATCCGACGTGAAGCACAAGCATTACTTGCAATCGGTCAGGCCAACAGCAGAATGGGGAATGTTCCCGTTGCTATTGAATGTTTTAATCAGGCAATAGATCTGATAACGCAGTTAAACAGTGAAGAAGAACATGGTGAATTGCTGATCAATGTAGGCAACGCATACATAGACGGAGGTGTTTATGATCAGGCATTACGAGTGAGTCTTGATGCCTACAAGTTGTACGAGCGCACAGGCAACAAACGCGGAATGGCCCGTGCGTTGATTATCTCCGGTAATTCATATCGCAAAACAAAGAATATTGAGAAAGCCATAACTGACTATGAGAAGGCATTAGAGTTTGCTCGTGAAGTTAAGGACGCTAATTTGGAGGCGAGTTGTCTGAATAACTTATCAATTATCGAAGGAAATCGAGGCGACCATGAGAAGGCTCTGTATTATCTCGAACAGGCACGCAATATTCACGAGCGAAACAACAACCAATATCCGTTAGCCAAAGTCCTTAACAATATCGGAAGTGAATATTTTGAGATGGATTCATTGAATCTCGCCTCTGAATATTTTCTGATGTCACTGGAGATTCGCAAGAAGGTAGGTGACAAACGGGGTCAGGCGAGTACGTTGGCAAATCTGGGTTCTGTAAGTATGGCGCAGAACAACGTCGACAAAGCGATTGAATACTATCAACGTTCATTGGATCTGGCGAAAGAAATCGGGGCGCTTGAAGTGCAAATGGAAGTTTATCTGACTTTGTACGAAGCTTACAATCGCAAAGACGATCAAAGCAAAGCGCTCAATTATTATATCGCTTATACGAAGATTAAAGATTCAATTTTCACTTCTGATATGTCGGAAAGCGTTGCTGAAATGCAAGCACGTTTCGATGTAGAAAAAGCAGAAGGAGAAGCTAGAGCACAAGCTAAGCAGAAAAAGATAATCGTTGTTTCTTCTGTCATAGGGGCGATACTTCTTTTGATCATCATTGTGTCAATTTGGCGACAGTCGATCACCAGAAAGAAGGTGAACATTGAATTGAATCTTCAGAAGCAGGAAATCGAAAATAAGAACACCGAACTCGCTTCAGCGTATCAGGAAATCGAGTTGAAGAATAAGGACATTACCGACAGTATTCGTTATGCGCGCCGTATTCAGGAAGCAATATTGCCTGAGATGGAATTTGCTTCAACGTTCGGGAAACACGGTTTCGTTTTTTACAAGCCGAAAGATATTGTAAGCGGTGATTTTTACTGGATGGAGCGCAAAGGAAATCTTCTGCTGTTTGCTGCGGTAGATTGTACAGGACATGGTGTGCCGGGAGCTTTTGTGAGTATCGTTTGCAGCAATCTTCTCAGTCAATCTGTAAATGAACACGGTTTGCGCAAACCGAATGATATTCTGAATGACGTGAACGCACGTTTATCAGTAACACTGCGTCAAAGAGCTGATGAATCCAAAGTACGCGACGGAATGGATATTGCTTTGTGTGTGCTGGATACATCTACCGGTATTCTGGAATACGCCGGGGCCTTTAATCCTGCATGGATTATCCGAAAAGGAGAAATTGTCGAATTGAAAGCTGATAAGTTCCCTGTTGGAAATTTTGAAGATGAAGAATTGCGAACCTATTCGTCGCAAAAAACTCAATTGGAGAAAGGCGACAGGATTTATGTATTTACTGACGGATTCACTGATCAGTTCGGCGGACCTGAAGGCAAGAAGTTTAAGCGCACACGCTTCGTGGATTTTTTGAAACGGATTCAATCGCAACCCATCTGCGACCACTTGAAATTGCTGGAAGCTGAACATATGGAATGGCGTGGTTCATTGGAGCAAATCGATGATATTCTGGTAATGGGTGTGGAATATCCCATCACCGACTAATTTTTTCAACTTTTTGTTGATAAGTACAGCTGTTTCATAGGTGAAAATAGAGGAGGGCTTTTAAATCGGGCGCGGTGATTTGCTAATTTTGGTCGCCCCCTATGAAACGGTTTATCCGCTGTATACTCGTATTCGTCTTGCAATTCGTTTTGTTCGGCGTGAGCGCACAAAATTCCGTGCCCTCAGGTGAATATCGCGTGACAATGGATCTGGCAAACGTAACTAAGGAGAAAGACCGCGTTCGCGTTACAATAGTTCCGCCTCCAATGAAAACGCAGAAGGTCTATTACGTACTTCCTGCATTTATTACTGACGTTGGTAAACCTGTTGATGCATTGCAATTCGTTCATGAATTTTATGCACTCGACGATCGGGGAATGCCGCTTAAGGTTAAAAAATCCGGAAAGAATAAAGTCCTGATAAAACTCGATAAAGGTCGCGTACTTCGTAAGATCGAATATTGGGTAGATGATTCCTGGGACTCAACAGGATATAGCGCTTATCACAGTGGAAAGTATAATTATGTTCCCAACGCCGCAGGAACGACATTCGACACAGATAAAGGTTTCCTTCTGAATCCTGCTTTCATAGTCGGATATTTTGATGGAGCAATGAGTTTGCCTTATAGACTGACCATCATTCACAATGAATCTGATAATGCGTTCACTTCGCTTCAACTTACGGAGTCGGTAAAAGGTCGTGACGAGTATCTTTCCGGTTCTTATACCGAACTTGTTGAAACGCCGCTGTATTACGGAGCAGTTGATACATGCGGATTTCTATCGAGGAATTATTACATCGATATCGCAGTATACAGTGAGTCCGGCAACATTTCCGCACGTCAGATCAGAAAGTATATTGCTGCAGAAATATTTTCTTTAACTCGTTTCGCAGATGGAATAGCGCCAAGACATTACAAAATGTTTTTCTGGTTCGTTTCTCCTGACAAATTCGCTGTCGGTAACCACGGAAAATTCGGAGGGATATCGCATCGAAACAGCGCAGTTTATTATCTCAATGAAATTGAAGAAGAAGAACCATTCGCATCATTGGTAAGCGGAGAAACGGCGGGTGATTTGCTGAAATCACTGTCGTTGCTCGATCAAACACGATACGACAATTATCCTGATTACCTGGTTCCTCAGGTCCGCAGTAATTGGTGGATTGCGGAAGGTTTCAAATCATATTTTACCTGGCTGGCGGAAGTACGTGATTCCGTTGCAAGTGAAGAAGATTTTCGTGCAGCAATCAGCGCGAAGATGCGTTTAAGCGAAAATGTGAAAACACGTTCGGTAACAGATGTAAAACATTTGAGCAAAGCGCTTACTGATCCATTGAAAGCAGAGGAGTATAAAGCCAAAGCGATGTTGCTTGCATTCACGCTCGACATTCATCTTACACAATGGTCGGGAGGTACAAAAGGTTTGCGTGAAGTGGTTTTGGAACTCAATGAACGCTCTTCTTTTCATCCTGATTCGCTGTGTAATTATATCTCCAAAAATATTTCTACGGAGATGAACGACTTTTGCTCAAAATATGTGAACGGGGTTTCCGCCCTTCCTGTGATTCAGTCGTTCGATAAGATCGGTTGGGTGTATTCGCCTTCGGCTCTGGATTCCGTACTTACATTCGGACAAATCAGTTTGAATTACGACAGTCAGATCGATGCTTTCCTCGTGCGAACTGCGGAGCCCGGAAATGAACTGCGTGTTCAAGCCGGTGATCGACTTGTGAGCATTGATGGCGTTACGGTTTCTGCAGCGAACATGGACGAAATTCTGAATACAATTTATTCACCGATTGATACTTCACCGATTGAAGTGATTTACATTCGCAATAACCGCAATGAACGTGTGATGGCACAGCCGTATTATAAAACGATCGTCATTGAACATCTCGTGCGACTCGATCCTGCATGCAGTTCAGATGCGCTGCTCTTACACGAGAGAATTTTCAATCCTTCGGATTACTGATCATGTTCCGCAAAGAAACCCGTTGGATCAAACTTTCGTTTTCTGCAACGTCATTGCACGAAAATCAAATTGAAATAGCTTACGTTGCCGGAATGAAATTGTGTTTTGTAAGCAATGCAAATGGCGTATTCGCATTCGAAGAGAAATGTCCGCACAATGGTTTTTCGCTGGCGGGAGGAACAATAACTTCCGATGGAGAATCAGTTGTTTGCCCGCTGCATCGTTATGCATACAACATGAAAACGGGAAGATGCAGTCACGGATCAGGAGGCGCTGCGCGGATATTCCCTGTTGAACAGCGCGAAGACGGTTTGTACATCGGCGTTCAGGAAACGCGATGGGGATGGTAGCATCGGTTGAAAAAGTCTAACTTTGACCGATACAAACAACAAACATGTCTGTTCACAAGGAAATTAAGAAAGTCACGACGAACGTGCTTCTGGAAATGAAACGTCGCGGCGAGAAGATCGCGATGCTGACAGCGTATGATTTTACATCCGCCTCGATAGTCGATTCCGCCGGAATAGATGTGATCCTCGTTGGTGATTCTGCATCCAATGTGATGGCCGGACACGAAACTACGTTGCCGATTACACTTGATCAGATGATTTATCACGCATCGAGCGTGGTTCGCGGAATCAATCGTGCTTTGATTATAGTTGATCTTCCGTTCGGTTCGTATCAGGGAAATTCAAAGGAAGCTTTGAATTCAGCGATCCGCATAATGAAAGAATCAGGTGCGCATGCTGTTAAACTTGAAGGAGGCGCAGAAATCCGCGAATCAATTGAACGTATTCTCTCTGCCGGAATTCCGGTGATGGGACATCTTGGACTTACACCTCAATCCATTTATAAGTTCGGAACATACACTGTGCGTGCCCGCGAAGAAGAAGAGGCGAGAAGACTGCTTCAGGACGCACACATTCTCGAAAAGGCAGGTTGCTTCGCATTGGTATTGGAAAAAATTCCTGCAGCACTTGCTGAACAAGTAGCAAAAGAGGTGTCGATTCCTGTAATTGGTATCGGTGCCGGCGGCGGTGTCGACGGACAAGTTCTCGTATTTCACGATATGGTCGGACTCACTAAGGAGTTCAGTCCGCGTTTCCTTCGTCGCTATTTGAATCTCAACGAAGAAATTACTTCCGCAGTGGGCAACTATGTGAAGGATGTGAAGTCCCGCGACTTTCCTAATCAGAACGAGCAGTACTGATTAAATCGTTTTTACACCGTGCAGATTCACAAGCCATAACATCTGACCGATGTGATTGTTCTCGTGACGCACATGATGCATGATGGTGTTACGCTTGGTTTTTCCTCCAAGAATTTCCCAATTCAGTAAATTCTCACTGTTAAGTTCATCCGGATTCATTTTGTCCAGTGTCTCCATTGCAACCTGGTGAACCTTTTTGAATCCTGCATAAATTTCAGAATAAGGAACGCCGCAATTCTCTCCGTCGTCTGCTGATTTACCGAGCGCAAAATGTTTCAACCAAGGCACTTCAGGATTGGCACCGCCCAGCGAGCGGATAATCAGATTGTTTTCCGCCCAGGCCATGTGCGCAATGATCCAATACATGCTGTTGAGTTTGCGTCCTTCAACTTCAAAGCGCTTCTGCATTTCACTCTCACGACCTTCCATTTTCTTGATTGCAAAATGCGCAAGCTGACGTGTTGCGTCAACCATATTGCGAAGCGTTGCTAATTCTGTTGCTGTATCCATTTCTCTATCGTCTATCTTCTAACGTCTAACGTCTAACGTCTATTTTATTGATTCTTGAGTTTCACCATCGTCAGAATTGTAGCAATAGCAACAGTATCACCTGTCGCTCCTTCAACTCCCAATGCATCGCGTACATCCTGCGGACTTGCATCGTAAACGTCAACAACCCATTTCACAATTCCGGTTTTTACTTCAGAACCGTCGGTTGCTTTCAAAGGCTTGTCGTTTTCAATTTTCTCTTTGCATGTGAAACGCACACCGATTGACATTCCCGGATAAATCGGTTTCGTGAAACGACATTCGTCAATTCCATAGTTCAGCAACACTGGTCCTTTCGGCGGATCAACAAACAAACCTGCCGCGCGTGAAAGAATAAAATAACCGTGCGCTACCGTACGTTTGAAAACTGTTCCTTCCAATGCAGAAGGATCCATGTGTGCATAGAATTTATCACCGCTGAGATTTGCGAAATCAATGATGTCACTCTCTTTTACAGTATGTGTATCTGTAATTACGGTTTCTCCGACTTCAAGATCTTCGAAGAACTGTCGGAACGGATGAATTCCTTTCTCGATGTATTTCGCCCCGTATTGATATTGATTCGTTACGGATGTCAACATAGTTGGTGAACCTTGAATCGCTGTGCGTTGCAGATAGTGGAACACACCGCGCTTGCCACCCATTTCTTCTCCGCCTCCTGCGCGTCCCGGTCCGCCGTGAACGAGCATAGGCATTGGAGAACCGTGTCCTGTGCTTTCTTTCGCACATTCGCTGTTGAGAACGAGAATACGACCATGCATACTCGCAGCACCGATTACGTATTCACGAGCCAGTTTGCCATCTGCAGTGATGATCGAGGATACAAGAGATCCTTTGCCCATCTTCGCCAGTTTGATCGCATCTTCCGTTGATTTATACGGCATCAATGTGCTCACCGGACCGAATGCTTCGATGTTGTGGCAATCCGTATTTACGAATGGATTTTCATTGAGGAAAATCACCGGAGGCATGAACGCGCCTTTGTTTTTATCAGCGCCTTTCACTTCGAATTTTTCGAAATCACCAATGATCATTTTCTGCGACTTGCTCAGCAATTCCACTTTTTCCATCACTTCATTACGCTGAGTGATTCCTGCAAGAGAACCCATGCGAACACCTTCTACATTCGGATCGCCAATGATTGTTTGTGAAAGTCGTTTTGCCAATGCAACGCGTACTTCTTCAATTCTGTTTTCAGGAACGATGATGCGACGCACAGCAGTACATTTCTGTCCGGCTTTAGTGGTGATTTCCCTTACAACTTCTTTGATGAAGATGTCGAATTCCGGTTGATCAGGATTGACATCAGAGCCAAGAATGCAGCAATTGAGTGAATCAGCTTCCATATTGAACGGAACGGATTCTTCAATCAAACGCGGATGTGATTTCAATTTCTTTCCTGTGCTTGCAGAACCGGTGAACGTTACCACATCCTGATTCTGCACATGATCCAGCAACGTATTCGCACTGCCGCAGATAAGTTGCAAGGCGCCTTCAGGAAGAATTCCGGAAGCAATGATTTCGCGAACAACTGCTTCAGTCAGAAACGATGTTGCAGTTGCAGGTTTTACAATCGCAGGTACACCGGCCAGCCAGTTCACAGCAACTTTCTCAAGCATTCCCCACACAGGGAAATTGAAAGCATTGATGTGAATCGCAACTCCTTCTTTAGGAACGCAAATGTGGTGTCCGATGAAAGTATTTTCTTTCGATAAACGCGCTGTTTCTCCTTCTACTGCATAGATTTCATCCGGAAACTGTCGACGCAAAGAAGCGTATGCAAAAAGATTTCCGATTCCGCCTTCAATATCCACCCAACTGTCGGAACGTGTTGCTCCTGTAGCCCATGAAATTTTGTAGAACAAATCTTTCTTCGACATGAGATGCAACGCAAGCGCGCGCATCATTCGACCACGTTCATGAAATGTCATTTTACGCAGTTTAGGTCCGCCTACCTCACGTGCATAACGGCACATTTCTGCAAAGTCGAGTCCCTGACTGCTGGCAATGGCAACAACTTCTCCGTTGATAGCATTATACAGTTCCTGTCCGGCTCCGTCGCCTGTGATCCATTTTCCTGTTGCGTAATTCTGAAGTTTCATTGGAAATAGTGTGATTTTGTCTATGAAAATCAAAAATACGCATCGGAAGGCGATAAGATTCCGGAGAATGAAAAAAGACTGAAAAAAAGATTAAAAACCTCATGGTTTTGGCGTGCCGGAAGTATTTTATTTACCTTTGAGAAAACATGTTTACAACCTTGTCCGCGGACAAGGTTTTTCAGTCTTAGAACAGTATGAATACAGAAGAGTTGAAGCCGGAAAATGAACAAATGCCGGAAGAACAGAATCAGATTGCGGTAACTGAAGATCAGGACCAGCATGAAGATGAATTGCATCCCGCTGAAGATATTTCCGGGTTGTCACGTGAAGAATTATTCAAGCGTCTTGAAGAAATCAATGCTCTGACAGAGTTGGAATCTTCTCGCGGAATGGTTCAGAAAATCAAAGATCTTTTCCGCGAAATTACTCGGGAAGATCTTGAGAAAAAACGTCGTGAATGGGAAGCAACGAAAGAGGATGAACATGATGTATTCATGCCGGCTACTGATAAACTCGCGGAGAAGTTTGAAGATACGTTAAGAAAATTCAATCAACGTCGTACTGAGCAGAAGCGTCAAAAAGAAATTGAACTGCGCCGCAATCTTCAGAAGAAATTAGAACTTATTGACGAGTTGCGTGCACTTGCGGAAAGCAGCGACAGCATGCAAAAAGCATTTGAGAAGTTGCAGGATCTTCAGGCACGTTGGAGAGAAATAGGCCCTGTTCCTTCTGCCAATGCTAATGAAGTTCGGAATAACTGGCAGCATTATCACGATCGTTTTTATGATGTAGTGAAGATTTCACGTGAACTGCGTGATCTTGACCATAAGAAGAATCAGGAATTGAAAGAAGAGTTGATTCAGAAAGCGGAAGCTCTGAAGAATGAACCTTCTGTTCGTCGTGCGTTGGATCAGCTTCGTGTGCTTCACGAACAATGGAAAGAAATCGGTCCTGCCGCTAAAGAAATAAATGATTCCATCTGGGAAAAGTTCAAAGCCGCTTCAGATCTCGTTCACACACGCAAACAAGCATTGCTTGAAGATGCGAAAGTGAAACAGGAGGAGAATCTCAAAGTGAAACTTGAGCTTCTTGAAAAGATGAAAGCGGAATCTGTGAAAACCTTCACTTCTCATAAAGATTGGCAGGAGCAAGGTAAGGCAGTTGATGCATTGTTCGAAGAATGGAAAAAAGTCGGACACGTTCCGAAAGAAGATGAAGACCGTACATGGAAAGCATTCCGTGATGCGCGCCTTTCTTTCTTCAAGAACCGTGAATCGTTTTACGGTCAACAGCGCGAAGTTTATCGGACGCACATAGCGGATAAAACTGCTTTGTGTGAGAAAGCAGAAGCTTTAAAAGACAGTACCGATTGGAAAAATACTCCGATTAAATTCCGCCAACTTCAGGAAGCGTGGAAGAAAACCGGTCCTGTTCCGAAAAAGCAGGGCGATAAATTGTGGGAGCGTTTCCGTGGCGCTGCTGATTTCTTCTTCGAGAATCGCAACAAACATTTTGCTGAGCAAGATGCTTCATACAAGGCCAATTCTGATGCACGTGCTGCATTGGTGGCAGAAGTGAAAGCATTGACTTTGCCTGAAGAACTTTCCGCTGCCCGCAACGTAATTTCCGATTACCAGAAAAAATGGAGCGAATTGCCGGTTGCGGCACGTGCAGATAAAGAATCACTTGATAAAGATTGGAAAGCAGCTCAGGACGGATTGTTCGAGCAATTGAAAGCACGTGGTGGCGATGAACAAACTTTGCAACGCATGCGTTACGATCAATTGAAGCAAACGGATAAAGGCCGTGAACAATTGGAACGCGAGCGCAGCGGAATACGTGAGAAAATCAATCGTCTAACCGCCGAGATCAATACGCTGGAAACCAACCTTGGATTCTTTGGTAAATCTAAAGGCGCACAAGCCTTGGTGACAGAGTACCAGGATAAAGTTTCTAAGGCTCGTGCAGAAGTTGACCGATTGAAAGCGCAACTGAAACAGATTCCACGCGACTAACTTACTGCTCCGCATGCCGAATCACATTACGATTTCGCAAAAGAAAATAAGCATTGGAGACAAGTATTCCATCAGTGTGAATGGAATGCCTGTGCTCAAAGCGTCGAGGCGCATCTTCAAAATATTCCCCTTAATTGAAGTATTCCGCAACGAGGATACTAATGTGATTTTCTCTGTTGAACGTAAGTTGTCGTGGTTCAAACCGCAATACGATTTTACATTCGGCGGTAATGTTTATCACATTACAACGATTTCGTTTTGGAAGCGGCATTATCAAATTCACTTGGGAAAAGATGTGTTTGATATTTACGGACACAGAGGGAGAAAAGTCTCTGTCTTTCTTAACGATAAACAGGTAGCGTGGTTTGATTCTGCAGCCGTTACATTTTTCGCGGGAGACGAGTACACAATTCACGCCAACTCCAACGTGTCTGTTGACTGGATGATTGCAATTGTATTGTTCTGGGATAGTTGGTTCAACAGCAGCGGAGAAAAAGGAGCTGTGAATATTAAATTCGGCGCAATACTTGAAAAGCAGCCGTTCGATAAAACGTGGATACCGGTGTAATTCCTGTCCTAAATCGGAACTGAGCGGAATTATTGCAATTGATTACTCTTCTTCCTCCAACGGAAGATCTTTCGGAAAATCTTTTTCTGCAATATAAAATCCGGTAAACGGTACTGCAATTTTCTTTCCGCCTTTCAGGAAAACAAAGAAGTGAATATCTCCGTTTTTGCGAACGACTTTCTTCGTGTCTTTAACCAGACTTCTTGAGAAGGCGCAGGATGTAATGTTACCTTCGGTATCTGTACTGTCAACGAGCATCAATCCCGGGATTTTATAACTC
>JBJOKQ010000095.1:0-12154 GCA_046046005.1 Bacteroidota bacterium
GTTTTTTCCGGAATGACCTACGTTAAAGATTACAAGATGATGATCTTCGACCGTTGGGGAATGTTGCTGTTCGTTACCACTGATCCTTTCTTAGGCTGGAACGGGCAATACAACAACAATCCTGTTCAGATGGACACATATGTCTACAAGATCTTCGTCGAAGATCTGAACGGCAACACGCATTACTTCGTAGGCGGTGTGAATCTCGTGAAGTAATCATTCACGGAAACTGCAAATTCCTAATCTCGCTTTCAATATCGTATCTTTGGAATACGCGTCGGTTATACTGATGTGGAAGCAATGAGAAAATATTACGCGCTTGTTTTTTTCTTTCTGTTTGCCTCGCAAATGTTTGCGCAGGTTGATTCAGCGCGTTGCTTTGATACGGGCTCTGAAATTTATCAAAAGCAAAAATCAGAAGGTAAGATCGCTCCGAATACATTGTTGATTAACAACCGAAACAATCCGTCGGACAGTACAACGCTGAAAGTTTCCGGAACGAATGCGGTACAATCAAGTGTGTTGTGTCAATGCATGGTTCCGATTGATGCTTCTTTTCAGATTGTGCCGTTTACTATCGGTGATCCAAATGACGAATACAGAAACGACGACGGTTCTACAGCACAGATTCCTTTACCGTTTCAGTTTTGTTTTTACGGACAGAATGTAAACAGTTTGTACATCAACAACAACGGAAACGTTTCGTTCGGTGCTTCGTACGGGACATTTACGGCAAATTCTTTTCCTGATCCGACCTTCATTATGGTTGCTCCGTTTTGGGCAGATGTGGATACACGTGCTGCAGGAAGCGGCGTGGTTTATTACAAACTCACACCAACGTATTTGATTGTGCGTTGGCAAACGGTTGGTTATTATTCAATGTATGATGATAAGCTGAATGATTTTCAGTTGATACTTACAGATGGAAGTGATCCTATACTTCCTGCAGGAAACAATGTTTCATTTTGTTACGGCGACATGCAGTGGACAACAGGTGATGCTTCCGGAGGAACGAACGGTTTCGGAGGTAATCCGGCTACTGTTGGAGTGAATCGCGGAAACGGAGTTGATTACATTCAGATCGGACAGTTTGATCAGGCAGGAACGAATTACGATGGTCCTTTCGGAGCAAACGATCAGGTGAGTTGGTTGGACAATCAAACTTTTTATTTCAACGTTTGCAACAACGGTTCAGGGAACAATCTCCCGCCGATTGTGAACTCTGACGATGTATGCGACACGTTATGGATTTGTGTTGGCGACTCTGTAAATCTCGATGCAATTTTTCTTGCACCTGAACAAGGGCAGAGTACTTCGATTACGCTTACAACTCCATCGCCGGGTCTAACAACAGTAACCAATACTTCAGGAAATCCCGCTGCGATTTCCGCATATTTTACAGGAAGTGCGGCGAATCTCGGACCTAACGTTATTACGTTAACAGGAACGGATAACGGAACACCTGCGGCGTCTACAACATCAATCATCGTGGTTGAAGTCGTTAACAATCCAATTGTTTCATTTACATTTTCACCTGCAAGTCCTGCTCAAGCGCCCGCATCTGTTCAGTTTACTGCCAATACACCGGGTGCTGTTAGTTGGTTGTGGAATTTCGGTGATGGCGGAACATCTATTGCACAGAATCCTTTGCACGTTTTCACCGGTGATTCGGTTTACACCATTACATTAACTGCTACATTGCTCTCAGGCTGTTCAGCAACGTATACTGCAACTTACGAAGTGATTGGCGGCATTCCGGTTGTCGCACCGAATGTTGTTACACCAAATGGTGATGGTAACAACGATCAGTTGGTGTTTACGAATCTGCATTACTATGCAAAATCAAAACTGCATGTTTACGATCGTTGGGGTGCGTTGATTTACGAGAGTGATGATTACCAGAACAACTGGACACCGGATGTTGTTGACGGAGTTTACTACTATGAAATTACCGGATTGTACATCTACGAGCCGATCACGGGTTTCTTCCACGTGTTGCGGACGAAGTGAGAATTACAATTTAATTCTCAGCTGAACTTTCACTTCCGTTTTTGTGTTTCCCTGAATCTCTGTAAGAGATCCTTCACTGATTACATTGCGATCGTACCAGAAAAACTGTGCAACGCGAAACCAAACTTCAAGGCGACGTGTAACATCCCAATTCACGAGGAAGAAAACACGCGAACCTTTTCCGTAGTATGCAGGAATTGAAAACGAATAAGGCACATCATTTTCATATGCATACATTCGGGTGTCAAAACTTGCAGATTGAAAGAGAGCGTATCGCGCAGTGAACGAAACCGGTGATCCGAGTTTTTTGAATGTTACATCCTGATAAAACAAAATGCCGTCAACAGCTTCTTCATTTGAAGGATAGAATTTCGTGTATTCAATTCTGTTTTTCAGTTTCCACGATTTTCCAACAGGATAAGAAATGTGGAAACGGAAATTCTCTTGGTTGAGCGGAATGTTGAACGCAATGTCTGAATCTTCATCTGTTGCACCGATTGCACGATTTCTGTGACGATAACGGAAATACATATCCGTACGCTTGTCAGGTGTGAAATTGGCTTGCAAGAGAAAATCGAAAGCCTGCGAAGGAGCGTCATTCTGGTAAGTCATCCACGGATAACGAATCATGTCATAGTATGAACTGATCGTGAATTTGCGATGCGGTTTCGCTTGTATTCCGAAATAAACAGCACTTTCATTAACAGGGAAAGTACTTTCAGAAAATGCATTGGCATGAAGATTCTGAAAATCTTTACTGAACCATCGTTGATGAATTGAAAACGCCAATCGAGAGTCCATGCTGATCAATACTCCGTTTGAAACAGCCATTCCTCCATTGGCACTTCGTGCGGCTTCGCCGAAGAAACTGAAATTGCGGATCAGAAAATAATAATCTGCACCTGCAACAGTATTTTGTTGTCCGTTGAATTGAAACTGACTGTACAGCGCCAGACTTCTGTTTAGCGGTGCACTGTATTGCGAGTGAATTCCGGTAATACCGAAACCGTAACGCGATTTGCGCAGAGAAATATTTCCACCATATAGAATTTCATTCAACGCTCTGCGATCTGCAATTTCAGCAGGCGTACTGTGCAAACCGGTTTCCTGAAAACTTGTGACTTCTAAAACTTCGATGTCGTTACCAATTGTGTCGCTGATGGAAACGTTCGCATCTTTCCATTTATTCGAATAGAATGCTGTTGCTTCGAAAGCACCGAATTTCATTGTTGTGGCAGCGCCGCGGAAGTAACGGTTTTCATCAACAGAAGTATACGGACGAATTCCTGCGGCATTACGTTTTGTATTTACTGTGAATGAAGTTTTTCCGAAGGCGTAACCAGTCCAAGCTACCAATCCTTGTCCGAAACTTACCTGATAATCACCTAACACAGCTGCTTTTACCGGGCCGATATTGCGAATGGCAAGGTGGCCGGAATAGAAATCGAAGCCGCGTTTTTGTGTGCCTGTAAAAAATTCTTCACCCGCATCTTTCTCTGCAGTAACGCCCCAGCTTACGAAGTTTCCGTAAGTGAAACGGTATCTCGCGAAATAACGAAACGGATTACCGAGATATCGAGCATTCGGATTCTCTGCAAGCGTAGCACTGTCGGCATCAGTGTAGCCCAATTGCTGTTCTGCAATTGTTTGTGTGCGTAAAACAATTTCATGTTTACCGTTATCAAACATTTCGTTGAAGGAGAAATGTCCGGCGTCGAAACGATCTGTTACTTTGACGTACGGCAAGATCGCATATATAGTGGCAAGATCAAATCCGTCAATGGCCTGCAATTCATAAATGCTGATGAGACTTCCGAAACGTTCGCGATGCGCAATGAGATTGCTGATTTGAATTTCAGTAAGCAGTCCGAGGTCAATCAGTTCGTCGCGCGTAGCAGTATTCAGATTGAGCGGATGCGATTTGTAATAGATCAGATTTTCTGTCAGCGCAGTCAAATCAACATCTTCGCTTCCCAGATTTTCCGATAGCACTTCGATTTGCTGATTCAACGGATCTTCACCGGCAGCAGTAGTATCAACTTGTGCAAATACAAGTTGACCGCAAAGCAGTGTTAATACCGATAATATGAATCGCATTGTGCGCATCAGAACCCGTATTGCAATCCGAGAGAAGGTGAGAATCCGAGAACTGAATGGAAAGATGAAGCCACGTCGAGACGGAATTTTTTCATGATCACGCCAAAGCCCATTGAAACTAAATTAGGATTGGATGCAGCGCCTGCGCGAATGTAAAATGCCGGAAGCGGACGATATTCAATGCCTGCACGCCATGTTGCTTTATAGTCGATGTCTTTTTCTGCTTCAGCGATGACGAAAACCTGATCTGAAAATTTGTAAGACATTCCGAATCGCATAATGGTTGGAATGCGTTCATCTCCGCTTCCGCTTAATCGTGCACGTGTAGGATTGAAAAGATGTAAACCTACGGTCAGATTTTTCACCGGTTCAGCAAGAATGCCGATTTCACCTCCTACAGCTGAAGTTGAACCGTAGTTTTCTCCGAGTCGTGTATTGAAGTAATCGAGTTGCACGCCCATGGAGAAACGCTCTCCGAGTTTACGTGCGTATGCAAGTCCGGCTTTGGTTTCACCGTAAAGCGAATACCCGAATGAATTTACATTGAGTCCGAATGAACCGTATTTGGTTGGCATTCCGCCTGCGAACGCTTTCATTCCTAATTCGCTCATGAGGAATCGCGATTCGTAGAAAATTCCGAATTGCATGGATTCGAGTTCGGCAAGCGAAGCCTGATTATTCTGTACACCCCAAACATCAGCGTGCAATGCTGTACCGCATCCGGCCATTCCCATTGATCGCGCACCCAAAGGAGGATTATCGCCTGCGGAACACGTAATGCTAAGGAGCAGCGTAAGCGAAAAAAGTAGCTGTTTCATGCAGCCTTAAATTTAGCAGAAATCCTCTGCGCAGACACTGTTGTGCACGAAAATAATGTTCGCAATACAGTTTGGTTACGAACAGGTTTCAAGATGTTGAAGAAATGATTCAGGCTTTGAAGCGAAGCTTCACCTTGTCAGTCTCGCTTTGGCTTTCGTTCACTTTTACTTTGAGTGATTCTTTGAAAGCGGCGATGCGTTTCAGCAATTCAGGATCAGCAGCGGCAACGATTTGCGCAGCAAGAATTCCTGCATTTTGAGCAGCGTTCAGAGCAACTGTTGCAACCGGAACGCCATTCGGCATTTGAAGAATGGAAAGGATGGAATCCCAACCATCAATGGAATTTGAAGATTTAACAGGAACACCGATTACCGGAAGCGGAGTGAGTGAAGCCACCATTCCCGGAAGGTGAGCCGCACCACCGGCACCTGCGATAATTACTTTTATTCCACGATCGGCAGCAGTCTTGGCGTAATCGAACATTTTTTCCGGAGTGCGATGCGCGGAAACAACGTTGATTTCGAACGGAACTTCGAGTTTATCGAGAATTTCTGCTGCAGCTTGCATAACGGATAAATCCGACGCGCTGCCCATAATTATTCCTGCCAATGGTTTCATAGCTCAAAGATAAGTTGAATTTGGTGGAAAACTAACCGTTTACAAACGGCTTCGTTCGGGTAAATTTCTTTCTTTAGCAATACCAACCGAGTACGCTCATGAATATTTTCATTGATGTTGCCATTTCCATGGCATTCGTCTTTCTGCTGTTCAGCATAATGGTTTCCGGCATTTGTGAAATGTGGCAATTGCTGAAGCGAAAACGTGCGCATTTTCTGCGTGAAGCCCTGGAAGATGTTTTCAACTGCAGACAAAACAAGAATTACGCACATCTTCTTTATTCGCATCCTATGATCGATCGTTTGAAGGAGCGAAAGAATACTTATCCGCAATACATCCCATCGGTAATTTTTGCAGATGCCTTAATTGATGTAATACGGAATGACAGCAAACTTCCGCGTTTCCGTTTCGATCATGAGAATAAAGAGTTCGTGGTAATTCAAACCGCGTATGCCGTTGATAATACGGATCCATCAGGTAATGTTCTGGCAGGCACAGGAGTGGTAGCTGATTTTACTGCCGCCGTTGAGGGAATGAAGGAGAGCGATCTTAAGCAACTGCTTCGCACATTACTTCTTGGCGTTACTAATTATGATCAGCTGAAAGCAACTACTGCGCGTTGGTTTGATGATTATATGGCGTCAACAACAACATGGTATAAACGTTATCTCACCCGCGTGCTTTTTGTAAGCGGACTAGCTGTTGCTGTTATTTTCAATGTTGATGCGATTCATCTTGCAAAGAGTTTTTACAAGGATAAACTGCTTAGAGAACGTGTTGTTGATGCCGCAATTCAGTACACCAAAGAGGAGGCGAATCGTCCGGCCACACCTGAAGAGGTGAACTTCGGTACTGCTCCTAAGCAACTTCCGATGGACAGTGTTGTGAAGCGCAATGTAAACGCTGTAACGCAAGCGTACAAAGAAGCGGAGTTGCTGGATTTGCCGATCGGGTGGAACATTGAACGTGTTGTGGGTTACAAGAAGTATCCCAATTTCACTGTGCATAGCCGCTGGTTGAAACTGCCCTGGTTTGCCTGGGAACTTCTCAAGTACATTCTGCTTTCACTGGCGGGATGGGTAATTACAGCAGCTGCGCTTAGTTACGGAGCGGATTACTGGTTCAATATGTTGTCGAAATTCATAAGCATCCGCACTGCGGTTAAACCTAAGGAGGAAAAGAAATGATTTATTACAACTGCCATACACATATTTTTTCCGCACAGTACGTTCCCAACAATGTGGTTGGAGTTCCGATCATGAATGTACTTGCAACAGATCCTATAAGTGCACGATTAACGAAACTCTTTGGTAAAGTCCGTTACAGAAAACTGGATTCGTCTGTAGAGCGCGTTGCACGTTTTGCAGAAATCGGATTAGGTACGAGACAGGAAGTGATTTTCAACTACCTGGAAGATTATTACAAAGGTTGGGGCGATGTACGATTTGTTGTGCTCATGATGGACATGGAGCAGATGGGAGCAGGTAATCCGCTGAGTAATTATTGCACTCAGGTTGAAGAGCTCGTGAAATTGCGCGCTCGCGGAACTTATAAAGACAAGTTGCTTCCGTTTTTGTTTGTTGATCCGCGAAAAGCCGAATTCACAAACGGAAATAAATTGCTCGATTGGGTGAAGAAACATTTTGAGGAATTCGGTTTTGTGGGAATTAAGATGTATCCTGCTTTGGGTTATTATCCTTTCGATGAAAAACTCGATGCATTGTATGCGTGGGCGCAGGAGAAGTTCATACCAATAACTTATCACTGTATTGAAGGTGTGATTTATTATCGTGGAGATGTAAAATCGTTGCGACCTCCGCGTTTTCCGAATTCAAAGCACAATCTGACAGAGACGAAGAACGAACGTTACCAGAGAAATTTCACAGAGCCGGAGAATTACTTTGATGTGCTGAAGATGTTTCCGGAGTTGAAAATCAATCTTGGTCATTTTGCAGGTGAAGCAGAAATCAAAACTAACGGTCCGTGGTATCAAACGGTTAAGAAACTGATTGCAGAGCATTCAAATGTTTATGCTGATGTATCGTTTACATTGAATGATACAGGCACACACGAACAGATTCATCGCGATATCAATACGAAAGGAATCGGAGAGAAAATTCTGTTCGGCACCGACTATTATGTGGTTGAGAAGAATAAAGATGAGGCGATGCTGCGCGATGAGTTGAGAAATAAACTCAATGAGCTCGATGTTGCGGCCGGAGTTGCGAAGGATTCAAGTTTTAATCAGATCGCTGCATACAATCCGATTCCGTTTCTCACTTCGATGTATTACCGAGCGTAAAGCGATTTTTGTAGTGTGTGGCATTCGGATAAAAGGTGTGCCACGTGTGCCAAAACATTTGTCGTGCTTGCAATGGTTCAAGATTGTTGAAACCGGGGCGAAAATCCCAACCGGAAGTCAGCGTGTCAAGGCTCTGCGGTATCCAGCGTTGCTGATTGACTTTGTAAGCGAAGTAATCCACGTTGTTTGAGTCAATTCCAACTACGATTTCCGTTCCACAGAGCGTGTCGTGAATGACGCGCATTTTTTTCAGTTCATTCCAATCGTACGCACGAGCGCAGCTCTTGTAACTGATGCCGATGATCCAGGATTTATCATTCCATGATGCAGTGTCAGTTGCAGTCAGTGGATCAATATCCTTTCCTTTTTCGAATGAACCATCAGCATCGTAAAATTCAGCATCTTCCGTCGCAGGATTCATCACTAAGCCGTCGGGAAAGCGTTCCTGAAATTCTTCAAACGTCATTTGAGAGAAAGGCCAGGTTTGCAACTGTTCGCCTTTCATCGTTCCTGCAGCGCATTCACCTGTTGCCTGTCGCCACCAACTTCCGGTTTCTGAATCTTCAAGCATTGCGTTGAATTGATCCATCCCAACAAGACGGAAAATTTCCTGTTTACCGTTGACTTGCGGATCAAATACCATAGCGCTGCGGCATACGTCGCAATACGTAATCAATAATCGCTTTCCGTTCAGAGTGTCATAAACCTGATGATGAAATGCTATGTAGCGAACAGGATAGGCGCGATGCGTATTTCCATTTGAAACTGCAACTACAATTGCGTCATCCGGAAGTTTATTGCCGTCAACTGAGAAACTTAGTTGCTTCGGAGGATGAAACATATTTTCTGCGGTCGCAACGAAATTGGTGAAGTACACAATTACCGATGTAAGAAACAGAAGAACGGCAGGAATCCACTTTCTTTTTGCAAATGCAGATTTCACTCCGAACAGCATTCCCGCAAGCAGAACAATACGGAATACCCAGCGATAATGGTGAAGAAACCAAGCGAGATCAACTGCGTCACTTTGCTGACTTCCGGGGAATGGAAGAATGAGATAGCTTTTGAGAATTTCAAAAGCTATCCATACTATAAGTGCTAAGTAGAATAATGTGCGCAATCAGAATTTATTGTTTGACATATTTAAACTTGAACTGGAAATTCTGATTGAAGATTTCGATCATATAAATCCCGGATGAAAGCGATTGAGTGGTCAAGACAGAATTATTGTCCGTGATTGTTGTTTTCATCGCGACTCTGCCACTTGCATCATAAATGTTGACATTCCAGTTCAGGTTCGTTGGCAGACCCGAAATAGTTACCAAAGAAAAGTCGGCATTGTTGCGAATCACCGGAGCATATATTCCCTCGTTCTGAATGTCTGTGGAAATTACGTTAACGCAAACAGAAGTATCAGAACAGGATCCGTTTGTTATGATCACAGCATAGTCTCCATTTGCAGATGGAGTAAATGATTGGTTATTTTCTCCGGGTAGTGGTAAATTTCCATTGTTGCAGTCTATCCATTGATAAGTGGCATTGTTCTGATTTGCAGTGATCGTAGCGCCGGAAAGTGAAGTGGATGTATTTAATGTGTCGATTTGGAGTGTAATTGTGATTATGCTGTCGCACCCGGCGAGATTCTGAATTGTGTCGTTATAAACGCCGCTTAAGGTATATACGGCTCCGGAAGGTGCCGTATAGGAGGCGCAGGTGTTCTCGGATATCGCTACGCTGGATGATTGATTGATGGTGAGATTAATTGAAATCACACTATCGCAACCTGCCACATTGGTGATTGTATCACTATATACACCTGATGCTACGAGGATATTTCCCGATGGAGCAGTGTAAGGCCCGCAGGAAGCCAAAGTAATGCCGGATGTTGATGCTTGATTAATTGTTGCGTTGATGGTTATTACACTGTCACAACCTAAGAAGTTCTGAATTGTATCATTGTAGATTCCGCTTGCTGTGATTGTCGTTCCTGAAGGTGTTGTGTAACTGCCGCATGACGTAACGCTGATAGAAGCCGTCGAATTGACACAAAGGTTTTCACCTGTGAGTACAAGATTGTCTACCAACCAGGTGTCTGATGAAGAACTTGATCTGCCTGTGATTCTCAGTGCTACTTGAGTTACGGAGCCGGGGAAAATGATTTCAACAGTGCTGTATCCTAATGTGGTTTGTAAGCCGGTCGTTAATGGTTGAAATACTGTTTCAGTTGCTGGTAAATAATACGTTTGGGCGAAGCCGGTTGCTGAGTAAGGCCAGAAGCTGTTATTGTTAACTGCGCCACGCACTCTGATACGATTAGAGTACGTAGTGCCACCATCTGTGCTGTAAGCTACCAGTACGTAATCAAGGTCATCCGGTCCCCCCGTTGCTCCCAAAAGATTCATTGCCGCAAGATTGAAGCGTACACGCACACTGTCGTAGCCGGAAGGAATAATAGTGTTAGCGAAGTCAAGTACCAGACCTCCGCTATTCGTCGTGGTTTCCCAAGCGCGGGAACCATTAATGCCTATTGGGCTATTCGCGGGTGCAGCAGTTGCGGAAGAATAACCGCTATTATAGATCACCGGGCCTGTGAAATTCCATACCGGTGCTTGTGGAGCGACTTCGAAATCCTGAAATGCAAGCGTGTCGATATTTTGTGATATGGTGGACAGCGAAAGTGCAGAAAGGAAAACTGTGAGTAGATTTTTAATCATTATTGTTTCTTTAGGATGTTTTTACTTTTAACGTTGACTTTACCTCCTGCGCAATTTTTCTGGCCACATTCAAATCCTTGTTCAGAACCGTAACATGTCCCATTTTACGGAATGGTTTTGTGATTTTCTTTCCGTAAAGATGCACGTATACTCCTTCAATGTTCATACACTGTTCCATGCCTTCGTATGCTGCATCTCCTTCGAAACCTTTTTCTCCGAGCAGATTGATCATAACGGAAGGCTGAATAATATCCGTGCTGCCCAACGGTAAATTGAAAATGGCACGCAGGTGTTGTTCATATTGTGAAGTGTAGTTGCCCTCTATCGTCTGATGTCCGCTGTTGTGTGGTCGCGGTGCAATTTCATTCACCAACACCTGATTGTCTTTTGTGACAAACATTTCAACAGCAAGTACACCGACAATGCCAAGATGCTTTGCTATCTCTTGTGCGATATGTTGTGCTTTCAGTTCCACTTCAGGTAAAATATCAGCAGGTGAAAACAGAAACTCAACAAGATTGGCTTCCGGATTGAATTCCATATCCACCACAGGGAAACTCTTGATTTCTCCCGATGGATTGCGTGCAACAATTACGGAAATCTCTTTCTGAAAATCGACGAATTTCTCTAATACACTCGGTGCGTCAAATGCTTTTTCAAGATCTTTCTCCGTGCGCAATGGTGTAACACCTTTTCCGTCATAACCACCTTTGCGGAGTTTTTGCATGAATGGAAATGCAGCAACGTGACTTTCCACTTCGCGTTTGTTTTCTACAAGGACATAATCCGCTGTAGGGATTCCGTGTTGACGATAAAACTGTTTCTGCAAACCTTTATCCTGAATCATGCGAAGTAAAGCAGGTTGCGGATAAACTTTCTTTCCCTGCTTTTCGAGATGTTCCAGCGCATCTACATTGACATGTTCAATTTCAATGGTAACGACATCGGCGTTCTGTGCAAACGAAACAACAGTTTCGAAATCCTGCAATGAACCGCAAGTGAACGAAGCCGCCAGATTTTTGCAGGGAGCATCTTTGTCAGGATCAAGAATGTGAATTTCTGAATTCCAATTTACAGCTTCCTGAATCAGCATTTTACCGAGCTGTCCGCCACCGAGTATTGCCAGTTTCTGTCCTTTGAACATATCAGTTGATTTTCTTAAGTACAGAAATGGTTTTGTCAATCATATTGTCGTCAATATCAAGATGCGTTACAAAACGTACTGTTTGCTTTCCGAAAATGGCGCATTGAATTCCATTGTCATTCAGAATTTCCATGAAATAATCCAGCGGAATTGCATCGTGCAAAGTGAAGATGAGAATATTTGTCTCAACAGGAAGCAATTCCTTGATGTAAGGAAGCTTGCTGATAGCTTCAGCAAGAACTTTCGCTCTGCGGTGATCTTCTTTCAGTCGTTCGATATTATTATCGAGCGCATACAATCCAGCAGCAGCGAAATATCCGGCCTGACGCATACCGCCTCCGAATACTTTGCGCGCACGTCGCGCTTCACGAATGAAATCTTTAGTACCAAGCAATAATGAACCCGCAGGTGCGCCCAAACCTTTTGACATGCAAACTGAAATCGAATTGA
>JBJOKQ010000096.1:0-12032 GCA_046046005.1 Bacteroidota bacterium
AAACAACATGTAAGGGATGAAGCGGTGATGCGGTCTGAGTTTCACTGCGGCTTTGAAAGATTCAAGTTCTTCCCATGAAATGAAAAACTCCGGAACATTATTCGATTTATCTCCGCCGGATGCATACACTGCAACACCATTATTTAAAACCGCGAACTGGTTACGAACTTCAGGCGAGCCGATAAGAAAACGATCAGCTTTCTCATTGTAATGTCGCACCAATGAATCTGCATTATATGCTGCGAGTTTATTCAATACAGTCACGAACAACAGGAATGTAATCAATCGCTTCATACTTACTTTCTCTTCCGGCGTTTGTGTATCTGTATAAACTCAACGTGTCCTTCCTTATACTGAATGAACTTGCTTCTTTGCTTGTCACAACGCGACTTCAGATGGGTTTTCTTGTTCCCGAACTTATCGTAAATAGTTTCCTCGTAGAAAATTTCATAACACGGTTTTCCGTCTTTCCCGATTTTGGTTATTCGGGTAAATTGTCGCGTCATCCCTTTCGAAATCGAATCAAACTCTGTTACCTCCACTTTGGTTTTCTTGTAGAAGTTCATCGGATCAATATAACGCGGCAGTGTCGTGCTGACGGCTGTTATGGATTTCAGATTTCCATTGAGATAATATTGTTTCGTGACCTGTTTTTTAGTGCGGGTTTGTCCCTGACTCCATAAATGAGCCGGAATTAAAAACAGCAGTATGAGAAGCAGTCTCAGCACTTATTAAAGTTAACCAATTTCCTGTTCGACCTGGCAGTAATTGCCTTTGAAGGAAAGGTAATGTAACTTTACAAAGTGAAAATCACTATTCCCCATTCTGAATATACAATCAAAGCGGTACGCTCCGGAGGCGCGGGTGGTCAGCACGTGAACAAAGTTTCTTCACGCATTGAGCTGTATTGGAATTTTCGCAACTCGGAATTACTCACGGATGATCAAAAAGACAGAATTGCAGAAAAAATGCAATCGAGAATCAGTGATGATGGTTTGCTCCGCGTAACTGAAGATTCATCGCGTAGTCAGCATGGCAATCGGGAAGCTATTGTAAAAAAACTGCACAAGCTGATTGCAGCAGCTTTGAAAGTGAATAAGAAACGTGTACCGACAAAAATTTCTGCTGCCGCAAAACGTAAACGTGTGGATAGCAAGAAAAAACGTGCTGAAGTAAAATCTTTGCGCAGGAAGATCAGCGATTAACCTGCCGAATTCTCAAATCCTCGCAGCGCGCAATAATCTCATTGATTTGTGAAGGATGAAACCAATTCACTGAGGTATCTCTTCGCCACCATGTTAATTGTCGCTTCGCATAGTTCCGGGAATGCTGTTTGATAAGTTCAATTGCACGATCTCTTGAAATTTCTCCATCGAAGTACGTGTACATTTCACGATAACCGACCGTAGCGAGCGCATTGTTATGCCGATAACTCATTACGGAACGCGCCTCCTCTTCAAGTCCCTGTTCAATCATAATATCCACACGGGCATCGATGCGTCGATATAATTCTTCGCGTTCCATGTTCAATCCAATCGTAACCACTTCATATGGTAACTGCGCCGACTTTCCTTTTCTCAACTCAGAATATTTCTGACCCGACAATTCGCAAACTTCAATTGCACGAATCAAGCGCTTGTGATTATTCAAATCAACAATCTTACAATATTCGGGATCCAGATTCTTTAATCGTTCCTGCAAGACTGAAATTCCATGAGTAGCGTATGCCTCTTCAAGTTCTGAACGCAATGTATCACTGCGTTCCGGCAAATCATCCATTCCCGACAGAAGTGCATTTACATACAATCCGCTTCCTCCGGCGCAAATTACAGTATCATGGTTCAGGAATAAAGATTCGATTTTCAATGCTGCCTGCTGCGCCCATTGACCCGCATCCATTGGTTCACTCACACAAAGATGGCCAATGAAATGGTGAACTATACCATCCATTTCCTCAATGGTCGGAGCTGCGGTTCCAATCGGAATCTCCTTATAAAATTGTCGTGAATCTGCGGAAACAATTTCTGTTCCGAAGTGTTTGGCAAGCTGAATTGCAACAGCTGTTTTTCCTACTCCTGTAGGCCCAACTATTACAATCAGCAGCGGTTTACCCATTAATAGTCGTCTTGATCGCCATCTGATCCGAACTCTTCAGCAGCCTCTTCGCCTTCTTCCCCACCTTCTTCTTCCCCATCTTCCGCAACTGCTTCAGTTTCTGTTCCTCCTTCATCTTCCTCCGCGCCCTCTGCTGCATTCTCGTCATATTCTTCTTCAGCAACAAATAATTTTTCTCTTGCCTTCTTATCTTCTTCATCCTCCTCGTCATCATCTTCATCCACAGGTGGCGCGATAACGGTTTTGTATTGCTTCGGAGCAGCTCCGGAAGATTTCACCGTGCGGGGATAAACAACTTTCGGTTCATCCTGCACAATGCGCACAAGTTCAATCATCAATGTCCACTTAACAGCCGGATCAAAAATGTAGATAATCTTCTGATGCGGATCATCAATCACATCTGCTATGCGCACTTCCTTGCAAGCTTTAACAGGATTCTTTTTCGGACGACGGTAATCATCATCGTCATCATCGTCCTGTACAAGATTTCGGGTTGTAATCTCCATTCCTTTTCTCCAGTAATCATCGCTCATAAAGAATGATGCCTCCTTGGTGCTGTCAAACCCAATAGCCTCCTGAATTGCAGCATGCAATTGAAGATAGGTTTGCTTACCTTGAATTTCAATCTCGCGGACAACATCTTCATTGTCCTCAAATACAGCACGGAATCGATATACAGCCATAGTGGTTATTTGAATTGCAACAAAAATAATAATCTCATGCCAACGAAACTCAATCCCGTTGAATAGATGTAATTTTGTTCGATGACCGGTCATAATTCACATATGAAACGCTGCCTGGAACTGGCTCAGCACGGAATGGGCTGGGTAGCTCCTAATCCTATGGTTGGCTGCGTAATTGTACACCACGATAAACGCATTGCCGAAGGATGGCACCGTCAATATGGTGGACCCCACGCTGAAGTAGATGCGATTAATAATTGCCTGCATCCGGAATTACTGCACGAATCAACATTGTACGTGAATCTCGAACCTTGCGCACACTATGGCAAAACACCTCCCTGTGCAGATCTGATCATCGAAAAGAAAATACCATATGTCGTTATCGGTTGTCAGGACCCTAACCCTCTTGTTCGGGGCAAAGGTGTGCGAAAATTAATTGAAGCCGGTATAGATGTGAAAATCGGAATTGAAGAAGAAGCTTCGTTGTTCCTCAACAGAAGATTCATCACTTCAATGAAAGAGCAACGCCCCTATGTAATTCTGAAATGGGCGCAATCGGCTAACGGATATATTGATCACGTACGTTCAGAAGAAAATCCAAGCCCGGCCGGAATCAGCAGCGAAGAATCGTTAAAGTTATCTCATCAATGGCGAGCGGATGAAGCTGCAATCATGGTGGGTACAAATACAGTATTGGCAGATAATCCCCGATTAACGGTGCGACATGTAACCGGAACGAATCCTGTTCGGGTGACATTTGATCGCAGAGGCAGAATTCCGCATAGCGCTGCAATTCTCGACGGCAGTGCTCCTACAATCGTTTTCAATGCAGAAAAAAATTACACGACCGAATGGGCTGAGTTTATTTGCATAGATTTTGAAGAAAATCCTCTCGGACAGGCATTAGCAGAACTGCATGAACGACGTTTGCAATCTGTGCTTGTAGAAGGAGGCGCTGCAATTCTGAAGCAATTTATCGAAACAGGATTGTGGGATGAAGCCCGCGTATTCTATGCTTCTGAAGAAATCAGTCAGGGAGTACCGGCTCCTGCATTTCCGTTTGCAGCTACAGAATCATTCGAATCAGGTAGCGATAATGTAAAAATCTTCTATCGCAATAAGCAATGATCTGGCTGCTGATCAGTATTCTTACCAATACAATGTTGCTGCTCATCCTTAAAGGTTTTGAGCGCTACGGAGTGAATACGCTGCACGGAATCGTAGTGAATTACATTATTGCCGGTTCAACCGGTTTAATCCTGAAAGGTATTCCGCAACTGAATACAGTTACTGAAGCAACGGGAATTGTAATCTGGATTCCATTCATTCTTGGCGCACTTTTCATTTCCATTTTCTTCATCATTGCGAAAACGGCTCAAACATCCGGCATTTCCATTGCCACTGTGGCAAACAAAATGTCAGTGGTGATTCCTATTGCTGCAGCCGTAATTCTTTACGACGAAAATCTGAGTGCAATTAAAATCGCAGGGATTCTGCTTGCACTTGCCGCAGTGTGGTTTACTTCTCACCGCAGTGATGGAACAAAAACAGATCCGAAATATTTATTCTATCCTGCGTTGATTTTCATTGGAAGCGGAATCATCGATGCACTTGTCAATCATCTACAGAAAAATCTGTCTTCTCCTCAGGTAATGCCATTCCTTTTGTCCGTTGCGTTTCTAACCGCTTTCGCAATCGGAATAAGTATTGTTGCCTTTCGAAGTGTACGAATGAAAGAAACTATAAAACTGAAAAGTATAGTCGGCGGAATCATTCTCGGCATTCCGAACTACTTTTCCATCTACGCTATAACAAAAGCTTTGGATGCAGGAATCGTTCAATCATCCGTATTATACCCGCTGAATAACATGGGAATTGTTTTATGCTCCGCCATTGGAGCAATTGTTTTATTCCGTGAGAAACTCTCGCTTGTAAATTGGGGTGGAATTATTATTTCCGTCGCTGCAATCGCAATCATCGCCTTCGCCTGATGCTTTTCGATGATACATATAAAACAATCTCGACGCCCGCTGAAGGAATCTTCCGCGACAGAGGAAGCAGATTCATTGGATTTATTTATCCCGTCAACTCACAGGAAGAAATTACTGCTAAACTGAATGAACTCCGAAAAGAACACCACGGTGCACGACATCATTGCTATGCGTGGCGATTAGGTGCTGATGGTGCGGCATTCCGCGCTAACGACGATGGTGAACCTTCCGGTACAGCCGGGAAACCGATTTACAATCAGATTTTATCCGCGGAAATTACAAATGTTCTTATTGTTGTCGTTCGATATTTCGGAGGCACACTGCTTGGTGTGAGCGGATTGATCAATGCATACAAGCAAGCCGCAATCGAGGCGATCGGAAATGCTGAAATCATTGAGAAACAGATAATGGAGATGTATTCACTGCAATTCGAATACGCGGCAATGAATGACGTCATGAAAATTCTGAAAGATCACGAACTGAAACAGTGGAATCAGAATTTCGGATTGGATTGCAGTCTTGAATTCAGCGTACGAAAATCAGACGCTGACGCAGTAACAGAGCTTCTTCGTAATACAGAAACAGTTAAAATCGACTGGCTCTCTACGAATTAAAAAATGGTTTCAACGCATCCAGAAATGCTTCGGGAGCTCCGCAGGGACGTTTAGAAGCAGCGTCAACAAAAACCAAAGTAGTTTCTCCCTCGTTCAGTTTATCTCCTTTTTCATTATACATTTCGTAGTCGAATCGTATACGAGTACGCGGCATTTCTTTAATCATCGTCTTCACAATAAGGAGATCATCGTAGAACGAAGGTTTCAGATATTTAATATTGAACGTGTAAACAGGTAAAAGAATTCCGCTGTCTTCCATCTCCTTATAATTCCAACCGAGTTTGCGCAATGCTTCAACTCGTCCCACTTCATAATATTCCGCGTAGTTTCCATAATAAGCGTATCCCATTCTGTCGGTTTCGCCATAACGAACGCGCATTGATGTTTCTGCAATGAACATGAATTCCTGTTTTGTCCGAAGTTAACAAACATTTCCAATTTCAATTCACACCTCTTAACGTAAATACCACAAATCTCAAGTCATTCTATCAGTGAAAATCGTTAAACTTGTGATATGTCAATTCAGCATTTACGAATAATTCCCGCACTCTTCATTTCATTGCTTGTCCTTACGGAAACAGGATGTCATCGAAAAACACACATCACTGCCGTTACTCCCGGGACTGTAGAAATGAATTCGTCTGTTGAACAGAAAGATTCCGTAATCAATTCCATTCTTACTCCATACAAGGAAGGCATGGATAGTATCATGAATGTGGTGATAGGAACAACTACTGCCCCAATGCCGAAAGAGCGCGAAAAATCAGAAACCTTACTTGGGAATTTTGTTGCAGATGTCGTTCTTAATTCCGGAAACTCGGCTTACACGAAAACGGGCGCTACACCCGCCCACGTCTGCATCCTCAACAACGGAGGCTTACGCTCTTCACTGCCGCAAGGAAACATTACACGCGGAAATATCTTCGAATTGATGCCGTTTGAAAATGAAATTGTGGTTGTTACAATTACCGGACAAAAAATGCTGGAACTTCTTAAATATGTTGCAGCTTCAGGCGGAGTTCCTGTTGCAGGAATGAAAATGGGAATTCAATCTGATCGCACTCCGGGCGCAACATTAATTCAAGGCGAGGCATTCGACACTTCTAAAACGTACAAAATCATTACATCGGACTACCTTGCTAACGGCGGTGATAAGATGTCGTTCCTGAAAGATCCTATAAAGTTGGAAACAACCGGCTTGAAAATCCGCGATGCCATCATCGAACATTTCATGGCGCTCACGCGAGAGAATAAATCCGTAACACCGTCGATGGACGGCAGAATCTATTATGAAACAAAGTAGAAGAGATTTCATTCGCACAGTAACCGGTGCCGGAGCTCTTTTCGGAATCGGCACATTGACTACTGCTTTTCGCAAGGCAGATGCTACTGACGACAAAGTGAAAATTGTTGTACTGCACACAAATGATGTTCACAGTCATTTGGAGCCCTTCCCTGCCAACGATCCGAAGTTTGCGGGTCTCGGCGGTGTTGAACGTCGTGCTGCAATGATAAAGCAGATTCGTTCACAGGAAAAAAATGTTCTCGTGCTGGATGCAGGAGATATTTTCCAGGGAACCCCGTACTTCAACATGTATGGCGGTGAAGCTGAAATTAAATTAATGTCTGCAATGGGTTATGATGCCTCGGCAATTGGCAATCATGATTTCGATGGAGGATTGGACAATCTCGCGAAACAATTACAACATGCAACGTTTCCGTTATTGTGTGCGAATTACGATTTCACCGGCACACCAATGGAAGGAAAAACTCAACCATACAAAGTATTCGAAATGGACGGAGTGAAAATCGGTGTGTTCGGACTAGGAATTGAAATGGCCGGTCTTGTTGACAGCAGACTCTATGGAAAAACTATTTATCTCGATCCGATTGTGAAGTCGGCTGAAATGGTAAAGGAGTTACGAGACAACCTGAAATGTGATGCGGTGATTTGTCTTTCTCATTTGGGATACAAATACGAGAATGATAAAGTGAGCGATATGGTGCTCGCGAAAAAATCGCGAGGTATCGATATTATCATTGGAGGACATACGCATACACTACTTGAAAATCCGGTGATCGTCAGAAACCGCGATAACGAATCTGTTGTAGTTACACAGGTTGGATGGGCAGGAATTCGCTTAGGGAAAATCGAAATTTTCACTGACAAAAAATCCCGTAACAAAAAAATCACTGCTGCGAGTTCTCCTGTGACAAATTTGGGGTGAAATATTTCCTAAATACTTTTGCTAAAAATTAGGAAAATCCAAAAACCGATTTTTCGCTATCAAAAAAAGGGATGAAACCGAGGAACTGTGAAAGCAATCAATTATGCAAATCGCGGTGAAATTTTTTCTAAGATTTTTTTGTTGAAAAAAATTGGCAGGTTGTCGCGAAATAATAATTTTGGGACACGATTGAAGATCACACACACACAAGATATAAGAACCCTATTACCGGTGGAGAAATTAAGAATGGAGAAAACACACGAAAAAGTTTGGGAAAGCTGTTTAAATGTAATCCGAGATAACGTAAGTGCTCAAAGCTTTAAGACATGGTTTGATCCGATCAAACCGTTGAAGCTGAATGGTAACATCCTGACGATTCAGGTTCCGAGTCAATTCTTCTACGAATGGCTGGAAGAACATTACATCACGTTACTGAAGAAAACAATCCGAAAGGAACTGGGCACGGAAGGTAAGTTGGAGTATTCCATTATCATGGAGAATTCATTCAGCAACACCAAGCCGTACACTGTAAAAATTCCTACATCAAACCGTAAGGACGTTAAGAACCCATCGGTTGCAATGCCGATTGATCTTAATAAGAATACGATCCGCAATCCGTTTATCATTCCGGGATTGAAGAAAGTAAACGTGGAATCACAACTCAATGCAAATTACTCTTTCGAGAATTTTGTTGAGGGTGACTGCAACCGTCTTGCACGCTCTGCAGGTTTTGCAGTGTCGCAGAAACCGGGCGGAACTGCATTTAATCCGCTCCTCATTTATGGTGGTGTAGGTCTAGGCAAAACGCACCTTGCTCACGCAATCGGTTTGCAGATCAAACATCTTCACCCGGGCAAAACTGTATTGTACGTTTCTTCAGAGAAGTTCACGCACCAGTTTATTGATGCTGTGAAAAACAATAATCAGAACGACTTCATCCACTTCTATCAGATGATTGACGTCCTTATTATTGATGACGTTCAGTTCTTCGCAGGAAAAGACAAAACACAGGATGTGTTCTTCCACATCTTCAATCACCTTCATCAAACCGGAAAACAGTTGGTTCTCACGGCTGATAAACCACCGGTTGAAATGCAAGGCATGGAGCAGCGACTCCTTTCCCGTTTCAAATGGGGATTGTCTGCCGATCTTCAGGTTCCAAGTCTTGAAACGCGTATCGCGATTCTTGAAAAGAAACTTTATATCGACGGAATCGAGCTTCCACGTGAAGTTGTTGAGTACCTCGCATACAGCATCACAACAAATATCCGCGAACTCGAAGGCGCTTACATTTCACTTCTTGCACAGGCTTCCCTCAATAAGAAAGCCATCACTCTGGATCTTGCGAAACAGATGATCGACAAGTTTGTGAAGAATACCGCTCGCGAAGTTTCTATCGATTACATCCAGAAAGTGGTTTGCGATTATTTCGATCTGCCTATCGAACTGCTGAAGAGCAAAACGCGCAAGCGCGAAGTGGTTCAGGCCCGTCAGATTGCAATGTTCTTTGCAAAGAGCATGACGAAATCATCTTTGGCCACTATCGGAATGCATTGCGGCGGAAAAGATCACGCTACAGTATTGCACGCGTGCCGCACAGTAAACAACCTGATGGATACCGACAAGAGATTCAGAGCTTACATTGACGAGCTCGAAAAGAAACTCAGCATCCAATAACATTAAAGGCTCCCGAAAAGGAGCCTTTTTTTTTATCATTCACCGAATACTGGTAGAAGCACAACACATTCTCACTTCCATCAGTGCAAATCGAAGCTTCTGACAAAATCACGGGTTGTACCTGATGTATGACAACCGGTACACGATTCCCCTTTCTTACCTGCGCTGTAAACCGCCTCCCCGTCTATTCCGTATTCAGCCCACACCCAATCGCCTTCCGATTTGAACTTTGAAGATTTATCTTTCTTCATCACAACATAAAGCGTTGCGCCGCTTCCTGTGTTAACTTCCTTAAGAATGAGCGATCCATCAGGAAATTCCTGTCCTGCCGGTAAACGACCATTGTCCGTTAACGCCGCAGCCGCAGTGGAATTGAATTTCAATTTGAAACTTCCATGCGGAGATCCGCCTGCAGCAGTATAAACCGAATCAATTCCTCTATAGAAAGTGAATGAGGAACTTACAGTTTCGTTATAAAGCGCTTCGTTAAGCTTCTCTTCTTTGCGTTTCTTGCACGATAATAATCCTGCAGCCAATATGGCGAACACAGCAATTCCGGTGTACTGTTTCATTCTTTATCTGATATAATATTAAAACCTTTCCTTGACCTCTTCACGGAAAACAATTCTGTAACGCGTTCCGAGCTGAACACGTATCGTAACTTCCCCGTTAATCTGCTCACTCAGCATACGAATCAATGTCATACCCAATGAATCCGTTTTTTCGAAATCAATATCCTTAGGCAATCCGCTACCGTTGTCACCAACTTCAAGTGCAAAAAGATTCGGACCGATTTTCTTCATGGAAACTTCAATAACACCTTCGCTCTTTCCTTCAAAAGCATATTTGAGCGAGTTGGAAACAATTTCACTGAGAATCAATCCCAGAGGAACAATAGTATCCATTCTGAATTCAATGAGATTCACGTCGGAAATCAAACGGATATTCTTGTTGGAATCGTAGGTATCAATCAATGTTCTGATCAACTCGTCAATATATCCCGCAATGTCAATATTCACGAGATTCTTGCTCTGATACATTTTTTCATGAATCAACGCCATTGAATTAACGCGGTGACGCAGATCCTCAAACAATGAAAGTACTCGAGGATCCTGAATTGTTTCTGCGTGCAGATTAAGCAGACTGGAAATAATCTGAAGATTATTCTTTACACGATGGTGAATCTCTTTCAACATCAAAGACTTCTCTTCATTCTGTCGAGAAATCTCCTGCGTACGCACAGCAATTTCATCTTCGAGCAACTGACGTTGACGTTTAGCAATGCGATTTCTCAAAACAATAATGTAATACAATCCTACAGCTACAGTAGCGGTAATCATTAATATAAACCACCAGCTCGCCCAGAAAGGAACCGGTGCAGGTTTAATAGTGATTTTGCAGCTCTGTGCGGGAACATCATTCCATTCATTCTGTCCGTTTCCTGCTGTCACCTTGAAAATATATTCGCCAGGAGGAAGATTTGAATATGTAATCTGAGATTGTGATGATACAGGTTGCCAGATTGAATCAAAGCCCACCAACATAAACTTATAACGAATACTTGCAGGACTCTGAAGATTGATTCCTTCATAACGGAACGTAAGGTGATTGTGATCGTGTTCCAATTCGAGCACGGAAGGCAATTGATACCAACCGCTTTGCTGCGCACCGCTGTATGTCCAATCCGTTTTTTCGAGAAACAAACTTATTCCTGTAAGGTGAATATTCGGTTCTGCGAGATCGGAAACATCGTTCTCCGGAAAATAACTGATCACTCCTTTTACTGTTCCGAACCATAACTGACCTTTCTTAGTTCTGCATACAGCCCGCGAATTACATTCCACACCTCTGAAGCCATCACTCTTTCCATAATTGCGCACGCTTACAAAATCAGATGTTCCGTTAAGTGTAACACAATCTAAACCCTTATTCGTTCCTACCCACATTCTTCCGTTTGCATCGAACTCGAGAAGATAAACCGTGTTGGATGCAAGACCGTCGTCCTGATCGTAAGATTTGAATCCGCGATCGTCGTAACGCATCACACACAAATCAGTATGAAACCAAATTGCACCCAGTTTATCTTCTTTGATGGATCCGACATAAGAATTACAAAACTCACCGGTAAGCATTGTGTTGAACAAACCCGATTCAAGTTTCACAATACCTGCTCCGGTTCCGAACCAGATTCTTCCTCTCGAATCTTCATAGATATCGTGAATATAATCCTGCGGTAAATCACCGGATGCAACAGAATAATTGATCAATTGCTTTCCGTCATCCTTGAACAAACCATTGCCCCACGTGCCATACCACATATTACCTCTGGAATCCGCACACACCGCACGTACCCGCATTCCATTCAATATAGTTTTAACCGGTCTTCCATTTACCAAACATGTTGCTCCGGAGTAATGTCCAACCCAAATACGTTGAAGTGAATCTTCACATACTGCAACGGGCTGCTTGAATGGCAAAGATCCATTGAGAACCGGCACAGAGATATTGCCGTCATATTTATACAATCCTTCGCTATTGGAACCGATCCAGATGTTTCCGGAATGATCTTCAAATATTCTGAATACAGAATAACTTCCCATTCCTGGTTTATCATGATAATATGTAAACGCTTCACTTCTCAACTTCACCAAACTCTGCTCTGTTGTCGCCATCCAAATATGTCGCGTATCATCTTCAACAATCATATGAACCTGGTCAGCAAGC
>JBJOKQ010000097.1:0-12021 GCA_046046005.1 Bacteroidota bacterium
TCGTGATCAGTTTGTTCTGTATTGTGTTGAGTGAATTTCTGTTCAACAGTTTTCAACGGACTTTCTCGTACATACTGATACTGACAGTTGTCCCGGCATACTTAATGGCAGCTTGGAATAAAGCCGGAAAAGAAACTCTTGTTTTCATAATTCGTTTTGCAGGTTTGGTCCTTGCAACAGGATTAATCCTGCGTGTGTTGAGCCCGGATTTTGTAACTCTCGAAGGCCGTTTTTCCGGCTTGCTTGGGAACCCAAATGGACTCGGTCTGTTTTGCACTTTGCTGATAATCGTGATCTCCGTTGCCAGAGATTTATATAAAGATTTACTCGTGCAACGTGAGTATTACATAATCATTGCATTGATCATCGCATCAGTGTTGTTCTGCGGCTCCAGAAATGCGGTTTTTGCAATAGGAATTTTCTTTGTGTTCGTGCGATTGTACAAAGTTTCTCCGGTCTTCGGTTATCTTGCTTTTATCATTCTCATCATCGTGTATCAGTTAATATTAACCAACCTTGCTGATATTATAATCGCACTGAATCTCCAGGAGTTTTTCCGATTGGATACTTTGGAAAATGCGTCCGGCCGACTTGTAGCCTGGGAATTCGGATGGAACAATATCAAAGAAAATATCTGGATCGGGAAGGGTATTGGATACACCGATAATCTTTACAAACTCAATTACGCATTCCTGTCCATTCAGGGACACCAGGGTAATGCGCACAATTCGTACATCACCTTTTGGTTAGATACCGGAATTTTTGGTTTGATTTTTTATCTGGTGGCGATTGTAAGATCATTCTATGCGGGTTACAAAAGAAGTCCATCTGCTATTCCCGCTTTGTTTGCGATTCTTTTCAGCGCGTTTTTCGAATCATGGTTAACGGCGTCTTTAAATCCGTTTACGATACAATGTGTTCTGGTTATTGCTCTTCTGTCAGGGAAGTTTACTGTTGACGAAGAAACGGAAAGGGAAGAAGAAGTGACAGAAGAAGATGAGGATGTAACTTTAGCTCAACCTGTATGAAGAAAGTTCTGATTTTCTACAGCGAACTCGCGGGTTATACTGTTGCATGTTTGAACTATTTCAAACAAATTCATACGAATATTGAGATTCATCTCGTTAGCTGGCCCGTTAATCCTGAAGCGCCGTTTCAATTTAAAGTAGGTGAAACGATTAAGCGATACAATCGCAAAGATTTCGATTCTGCAGGATTGATTCGATTAGTGAATGAAGTCAACCCTGATTTGATTCTCTGCAGCGGATGGATGGATAAGGAATATCTCAATGCCGTTAGATCACGGAAGAAATCAACGCGTGCAGTTTTGCTTATGGATAATCGTTGGTCCGGTTCTCTGAAGCAACGCATCGCAACTTTTGTCGCCCCGTTCATGATAACCAATGCGTTTGATTATGCTTGGGTGCCGGGTAACGATCAAAAATATTATGCGCAGAAATTGGGATTCGCTCCTTCTGCAATTAACACCGGTTTTTACAGTGGTGATACAGATCTTTTCGGCATCAGCGAACAACGAAAGAATGTAGCCCATCGATTCATTTATGCAGGTCGCTATTACGATTTCAAAGGCGTGAAAGAGATGTGGAACGAGTTTATAAAGTTCAGTGAAAGTTCAAGTGCCGGTTGGGAATTGTGGTGCTTCGGAATCGGTGATATTGAACCGATACAACATGCGCGCATTCGCCACTTCGGATTTAAACAACCTGAACAGCTCGCAGACGCCGTAAAGGATGGAGGAGTTTTCATTTTGCCCAGCAAGTTTGAACCATGGGGCGTGGTAGTACATGAGTTTGCGGTGGCTGGTTTCCCTTTACTGCTTAGCAATGAAGTTGGAGCCGCTGCTCAGTTTCTTGCAGAAGGTAAGAACGGATATAAGTTCGATATTCTTGAACCGGGAAACCTCGCAACGACTTTCAAAAAAATTGCGGCTCTAACTGATGAGGAATTGTTGCAGATGAGCAATGAGAGTCGAAAACTCGGTGCAACCATCAGTCCGCAAACGTGGAGTGAAACATTATTTAAACTCATTAATGGGAACTGATCATGTGCGGAATAACGGGTATATACAGTTTCAATAATGAAGGAAACTTCAACTCTGAAGTTTCTTCCATGAACATCGCATTGAAGCATCGTGGTCCTGATGATAACGGTGTAGCGGATTTTCGTGGATTATCACTCGGTCATCAACGACTGGCAATAATCGATTTGAGTCCTGCGGGACATCAACCCATGCAAAGAGAAAACGTTACTATCGTTTTCAATGGTGAGATTTACAATTTCCGGGAAGTGCGGAATAAGTTGAAGAAGTTCAGTTTTACATCCGATTCTGATACAGAAGTATTAATTCGCGCGTGGCAGGAATGGGGAACGCAGATGCTCGATCATCTGAACGGGATGTTTGCTTTTGCAATCTGGGACGCCGCCAAACAGAAATTGTTCATTGCCCGCGATCGTTTGGGAATCAAACCGCTTTACTATTCTATTGCTGATGGGCAATTGATTTTTGCCAGTGAACTCCGAAGTGTTTTGGCTTCCGGTAAGGTGAAAAAGAAATTGAATCGCGACGCACTTTATGATTATTTCAGCTATCAAACGGTTCACGCACCGAAAACAATAATTGATAATGTGAATATGCTCATGCCCGGACATTTTATTGTTGCGGGTAATGAAGACTTTAAAATTGAAAAATGGTGGTCGCCACGTAATAGCAATGAATCGAAAACCTATTCGGCAGCTGAAGCACGTAGCAATGTTAATGATTTGCTCAGCGACGCAGTGAATGTCAGAATGGTAGCTGATGTGCCATTCGGTGCTTTTCTTTCCGGCGGTATTGATTCGAGTCTCGTTGTGGGATTGATGCAGAAAGTCTCTGCTCAACCTGTGAAAACATTCTCTGTTGTTTTCGATGATTCTGAATATTCAGAGGCAAAATTTGCGCGGAAAGTAGCCAATCATTTTCATACCGAGCATCACGAGATTAAACTGTCACCGACGGATTTTCTGGAAATGTTGCCCTCGGCGTTAAACGCGATGGATCATCCGAGCGGCGACGGGCCGAACACGTATGTTGTATCCGGTGCGACACGTAAAGCCGGTGTTACCATGGCTTTATCCGGGTTGGGCGGTGATGAATTGTTCGCCGGTTATCCGGTATTCAAGCGTTTGATGAAGTTGCGTGACTCTTCGCTTTTGAAGTATTCACCCGGCTTTTCCAGAAAGATTGCAGGACAACTGATTCATTCACTGCGCAAGGATACCGCATCGCAAAAGGCTGCTGAAATTTTAAAACTGAAATCTGTCGGACCTTCATCCGTTTATCCTTTAATGCGTAAAGTGTTATTGGATGCGCAAATCGCAAAACTCTATCAGATTCCAAGCACATCTTACAAGTCACATTCGTTCACGGAAAAATTGTTCCGCGAATATGACGATAAGCACTTGATCAGCGCAATTTCAGAGTCTGAAATCGAAACATACATGCAGAATGTACTTTTGCGTGACGCCGATCAGATGAGCATGGCGCATGCTTTGGAAATACGCGTTCCGTTTCTCGACTACCGACTGGTTGAATTTGTACTGAGTCTTGACGATTCACTGAAGTTTCCTGTTACACCGAAGAAACTTCTTGCAGATTCATTTCATGGTTTCCTGCCGGATGAAATTTTCACCCGAAAGAAAATGGGATTCGTAATGCCATGGGAACATTGGATGAAAAACGAATTGCGGGAACTTTGTTACAATTCCTTGTTGCGTTTCGGTCAACGTTCCGGAATTAATTCGGGTGAACTCATGCAACTTTGGCGTACTTTCGAAAAAGGTCAAGGCGAAATTTCCTGGTCGCGGATATGGCCGTTAGTGGTTCTCGAAAACTGGATGGAACAAAATGGCATTGAGTGGTAATCGACTTCAGGTTTTGGTTTTTATTGACTGGTATTTGCCCGCAATAAAAGCTGGAGGACCGGTACGTTCTCTTGAAGCAATCGTTTCGCGATTGTCAACCGAAGTGGAGTTTACGATAATTACCGGCGATAAGGATGCAGGAACTTCTGAAAGGCTTTCAGGAATCGAGATTGACAAATGGACTAACGCTCCTGACGGTACACGCGTTTACTATTGCTCTGCCGATAACGATCCTGTAATTGTTGCGAAGGAAATAATTCAAACACGAAAATTCGATCGCATGTATTGCAACAGTGTATTTTCCTATCGCTTTGCAATTCGTCCGCTTTTAAAATTGAAAAAGTTCTTCCCGGATAACAAAACCATTCTTGCTCCGCGCGGAATGCTGGGAGCCGGAGCGTTGCAGATTAAATCTGCGCGAAAGAATATGTTTCTGGCATTCGCTAAACTCTCAGGACTTTACAGCAAGATTGTTTGGCATGTTTCCTCAGAGCAGGAAGCAATGGAAGTGCGAAACGTTTTCGGTACAAAAGCTAAGACCATCGTTGCACCGAATCTTGCATCTATTACTTGCAATGACATTTCGGGGCGGTCAAAAGCGGAAGGACAACTGCGGCTGATTTTCATTTCACGGATTTCACCGAAGAAGAATCTGATACTTGCAATACGAAGTCTGCAAAGTATTCGTGGGGAAGTATCCTTGGATATTTACGGGCCGGAAGAAGACGTAGCTTATGCTGCACAATGTAAATCTGCTGCTGCTCAGCTTCCTTCAAATATTTCGGTGCGATTCAACGGAGAGTACAATCGAGAACAACTGAAAGAGATTTTCGCAGACAAACACTTCATGCTGTTCCCAACGCAGCATGAAAATTTCGGGCATGTCATTATCGAATCATTGGCGTTTGCTTGTCCTGTAATCATAAGCAAATTCACGCCTTGGCTGAATCTTGCAGAACTCAAATCCGGAATGATTTGCGAGTTAAATGAGACAGAGTTCAGTGCTGCAATAAATCGTGCAGTTGGTTTGAATCAATCGGAATATGCAGAGTGGGAGAGAGGCGCGCTGCATATGGCAACGCGTTACTTATCTGACGACAATGCGAGATCGGTTATGCTGAGCGTATTCCAATAAATTTTCGGGAACTTATTGCCGAGGTTAATCTTCCTCCTGCGTATCAAACTGATCTTCGCCCATCACAGTCATCTTCACGATGTCAACGCTGTGACGGAATCGCTTCATGATAACAAACTCATAACCGCCGAATTCTTTCTTCTCATTAACTGCCGGAATTCTACCGAACATCCAATTCAGTAAACCGGATACTGATTCGTAATGCGGGCTTTCCGGCAACGCAATTGGTAGAACATCATTCACATCGGAAATGGAAGCCATTGCATTCACGATAAATTCCGTGTCGGATTTTTTCTCGACCGCCGGTTTTTCTTCATCGTATTCATCCTGAATTTCACCTACAAGTTCTTCGATAACATCTTCAAGTGTAACAAGACCTGTAATTCCTCCGAATTCACTTGTGACAATGGCCATCTGAATGTGCAATGTCTGGAATTCACGAAGCAAATCGTTGATGCGCTTGCTTTGCGGAATGAAATGGGCGGGACGAATAATACGTTCAATATCTTCCTTTATCAGACGCGATTGTTTCATCAGCTTCAGCATGTCTTTCATGAAGATCACGCCGATGACATTGTCCAATGAATCTTTGTAAACCGGCATACGCGAATAGCCTTCATCGATCATGCGATCGAGAATTTCTTTCGGTTCCGATTCAATATCAATTGCAGAAATTTTGGTTCGCGGTACCAGAATGGATTTCACCACGCGATCATCAAACTCAAATACATTCTGAATTAGCTCGTGTTCCGATTGTTTGATCGCACCGCCTTCTTCCGATTCCGTCAAAAGCATGCGCAACTCTTCTTCGGAATGAATCTCTTCATGTTCCGGTGTCGTTTGTACTCCGAAAATGCGCAGTACCAACCGAGTGAGTTTATTGATCACCCAAACAAACGGTGAGAAAATTGTGTTGAACAGACGAAGCGGCCAAGCAATAATCAAAGAAGTCTCCAGCGAAAAGCGAATCCCGATTGTCTTCGGAACCTGTTCGCCGATAACCATGTGAATGATCGTTATCAAGCCAACTCCTGTAATCAACGACAAAGAATGAATCAATCCTTCATTGATTGTAAGATTGAAGTTGTTGAACACCTTAATGAAGATGTGCGTCATGTACGGCTCACCCACAAAACCGAGGACAAGACTTGAAACTGTAATTCCCAATTGACAGGCGGAAAGATATCCGTCCATTTTGTCAATAATATGCCGTACAATCTTTGCGCGCGCACTGCCTTGATTGACCTTGAGGTCAACTTGAGATGATCGCACCTTTACAATTGCAAATTCAGCTGCAACAAAAAATGCGTTGAGAAGTACCAGTAGAATAATCAGAAGCAGATCGGGCCCCATAGAGATGTCAAATATACAAAGAATCAGGAAATGCTGTTTTTCAGAGTTTTAAACGAAGGATTGTCAGTAACGAAATTCGCAATTCAGAATTGGGTTCATCTTTGGATTTCTGCTTGAATAATGATTCAGCAACGTATATTTGGTATCGTGAATTCACAAAAAAGTAATCTTGCTGCTTACAACAACCACTGGTACAATCCCGGAAGGAACGTGTTGGTGCGTTTGATCTGGCATTGCGCGAGTTCTGCGTTTGTGAATTCGGCATTCCCGTTCAGCGGTTTTAAGATTTTTGTGCTGCGCACTTTCGGTGCTTCTATCGGTAAGGGTGTTGTTGTGAAACCGAATGTCAATGTGAAATACCCGTGGCGTTTAAAGGTCGGTGATTACACATGGATAGGCGAGAATGTTTGGATTGATAATCTCACGGATGTAACCATCGGAAGTAATTGTTGCCTTTCTCAAGGCAGTTTTATTCTTACCGGGAATCACGATTATTCAAAAACGACTTTTGATCTCATGGTGAAATCCGTGACCATGGAAGATGGAACTTGGCTTGGCGCAAAAGCAGTTCTGTGTCCCGGAATAACGATGCATTCTCACAGTGTGCTGGCGGTTGGTTCTGTAGCAACTTCCAACCTTGAAGCGTACTCGATTTATCAGGGTGTTCCTGCTGTTAAAGTGCGTGAAAGAGTGATCAGTAATTGATTGCAGGCTTTCTATTTCCTCAAGCAATATTTACCTTCACGCTGTTATGTCGCAACATACTGTTCAGGAAAGAATTGAAACACTTCGTAAAGAACTCGAAGAGCACAATCACCGTTATTATATTTTAGCTGAACCTGTAATCAGCGATTACGAATTTGATAAGCTGCTGGAAGAGTTGAATACTCTTGAAAAGCAACATCCTGAATTTTTCTCTGAGAATTCTCCTACGCAACGCGTTGGCGGAACGGTGACGAAGGAGTTCGCGACGGTCAAACATCGCTATCCGATGTTGTCGCTGGGAAATACGTATAGCGATGAAGAGATTATGGAGTTCGATGAACGCGTCCGTTCCGGACTGGGATCAGATTCCGCCGAGTATGTTTGCGAATTAAAATACGACGGAGTTGCGATCAGCATTCGTTATGAAAAAGGTGAGTTGGTTCAGGCGGTAACGCGTGGCGACGGCGTTCAAGGTGATGATGTAACAGCGAACGTTCGTACGATTAAAACCATTCCGTTGAAACTGAAGCCGGGAAATTATCCTGAAGAATTTGAAATTCGCGGTGAAATTTTCATGCCGCGATCTGTTTTCGATGCAATCAACAAAGAAAAAGAAGATGCGGGCGAACCATTACTCGCCAATCCGCGTAACTCAGCAGCCGGAACATTAAAGATGCAGGATTCTGCAGTTGTAGCTTCGAGAAAGCTTGATGCGTACATGTATTTTCTGCTTGGTGAAGATCTTCCATTCAAAACGCATTTCGAAAGTTTGCAGGCTGCTAAATCGTGGGGATTTAAAGTGCCGGAACATGCGCAACTCGTTCAGAATGTGGATGGAATCCGCAACTACATCACGCATTGGAATACGGAACGATTCAATCTCGGATTTGATATTGACGGAGTCGTTCTCAAACTAAATAATTACGATCAGCAGAAAACATTAGGATTCACCGCTAAATCTCCACGTTGGGCAATTGCATACAAGTTCAAAGCAGAACAGGTGTCCACAATTCTGAATGAGATCACCTATCAGGTTGGAAGAACTGGTGCTATTACTCCGGTTGCTAATCTGAAACCGGTTTTACTTGCGGGAACAACAGTGAAACGTGCTTCATTGCACAATGCGGACATTATAGAGAAGTTGGATGTGCGTGAAGGCGATACCGTATTCGTGGAAAAAGGCGGCGAAATCATACCGAAAATTGTAGGCGTAGATGTTTCCAAGCGACACGATCATACTCACCCGCATCGATATATTGAAAAGTGTCCGGAATGCGGAACTGAATTGGTTCGAAGAGAGGGTGAGGCGGCGCATTATTGTCCGAATGATTCAGGTTGTCCACCTCAAATTAAAGGCAAGTTGGAACACTTCGTGGGACGTCGCGCAATGAATATCGATTCATTGGGAGAAGAAACCATTGCGCAATTGTTCGACGCAGGTCTGATTCACAACATCGCGGATATCTATACACTGATCGATAAGCGTGACCAGCTTCTTCAGCTAGATCGCATGGCAGAAAAGTCAGTGAGCAAACTGCTCGAAGGAATTGAACTGTCAAAGCGCATACCCTACGAGCGTGTGTTGTTTGCAATCGGTATTCGTCACGTTGGAGAAACAACGGCGAAAAAGATTGCAGGAGCGTTTCACAATATTGATGCGCTCGTGAATGCGACTCGTGAACAACTTCTTGAAGTCCCTGAAGTTGGTGAAATTCTTGCTGACAGCATTCTTGACTGGTTTTCTGTCGATGAGCACAGAAGAATGATCGCTTTCCTCCGAGAGCAAGGCTTGCAATTTGAATTGAGTGAAGAGCAATTGTCAGCTAAGTCTGATAAACTTGCCGGCAAAACATTCGTGGTTTCGGGAGTATTCTCGCGATCTAGAGATGAAATCAAGAACCTGATTGAAATCAACGGAGGGAAGAATACAGGTTCGGTTTCAGGTAAAACATCTTATCTTGTAGCAGGTGACAGTATGGGGCCTGAGAAAAGAGCTAAAGCTGAAAAATTAGGAGTGCCCATCATCACAGAAGCAGAATTGCTTAAACTTATTGAATAGTTCGATGTCGTTGATTGATTCGATAAAGCTGAAACTCGCCATGAGCAAGATCCGCGAAGATGCCGGAAAGGTTTCGCGCTTCCCGAAAGTTTTCAATATCGACGACTCAAAATACATTGGTATTGCATTCGAGTTTACAACTCCTGAAGATTTCGAACTCCTGAAAAAGTTTGTGCTTTATTTGCGTGAACACAAGAAGAAGGTGAAGGTTATCGGTGTGTACTCAGGTAAAACCGAACCTGCAGTACAATATTCCAAAGTGGATTACGATTTCATCAACGATAAGGAATTTGCCTGGTGGGGAAAACCGGCTTCACATCTTGTTGGCAATTTCATTGAGGAGCCCTTCGATATTTACATCGATCTGAATTTTAAAAATCATATCGCCCTGCGTTATGTTGCTTTCAATAACCGGGCAAGTTTCCGCATCGGTCATTACAGCGAACAGGATCAGGCTCCGTTTGATCTGCTGATTTCCGTTCCAAAGGAAAGCGGACTGAAACCCTATTTGCGCGAGGTAGATATTTGTCTGCAGAAGCTCAATAAACCTGCACAAGGAGAATAACGCGTTGATAAGTTGCAGTTGATTGTGCGACTTTTGTGCTGAACAAATCCCAATTTTACATCCGATTCAAAACCCGAAACCCGTTTAACAATGGCATCCAGGAAAACAATTCATGCACTCGCAGGTACAGGTGTAGCTGTAGTTACGCCTTTCAAAGCAAATGGCACTGTAGATTTCGATTCGCTTACGAAAGTGATCAATCACATCATCAAAGGGAAATGTGAGTACATCGTTATCAACGGAACTACTGCTGAGTCTCCTTGTTTGACAAAAGAGGAGAAAGCTGCAATACTGCGTCATGCGGTTGAAGTGGTGAAATTGCGTGTACCTGTTGTTTACGGCGTGGGAGGAAACAATACAGCGGAAGTTGTAGAGACTCTGATGCACACTGATTTTACAGGTGTATCTGCGATTCTTTCGGTGTCGCCATATTACAATAAACCGAATCAGGAAGGCTTGTACGAACATTATAAAGCTGTTGCTAAAGCATCTCCGCTACCGATTATTCTGTACAATGTTCCGGGTCGTACAGGAATGAATATGACAGCAGCAACAACACTGCGTTTGGCGAAAGATTTCCCTGTTTTCATTGGCATCAAAGAAGCTTCAGGAAATATGGAGCAGATCATGGAAATCCTGAACGGACGTCCAGCTGATTTCTTAGTTATATCAGGTGACGATTTGCTGACGTTGCCGATGATAGCTTGCGGTGCTGAAGGTGTAATTTCCGTTGTGGCGAATGCATTTCCGAAATTGTTTTCGGATATGGTTCGCACCTGCATTTCCGGTGATTTCAAAGGAGGTACAAAGAATCATTACAAATTGATGCGCGTTACACAATTGTTCTTCGCTGATGGTAATCCCGGAGGCGTTAAAGTTGCTCTGGCTGCGCAAAAGCTTTGTACTGAAAAACTTCGTCTGCCATTAATGCCTGTTAATCGTAATGTTCGCGCCGGAATTCTCTCCGAAACGAAGAAATTGTTGAAGGGATAATCCAACATCATCAATTTTCCTGTTCATTTGACACTATTCTTACAAATCCGCCTTGATCAGGCGGATTTTTTTTGCCACCTTCGTATTGCATCCTCTTTAATTCTTAAGGATCGCATAAGAACCACCATGAAAAAATTACTACAAACTTCACTCGCATTTATTGCGATGTCAGCTTCTGTTGCTTTATCAGCGCAAAGCTCACTTAACGTAACGCAGTCAGATGCGCTACCTATTCCCGGCCAAACATTGGCTAACATCTGCGGATACACCGCACCAAATGGAAATGAGTATGCATTACTCGGCGGCGAAAGCGGAATGATCATAGTTGACGTTACCGTTCCAACCAACGTTGTACAGATTGTACAGATTCCAATGGTCACTAACCTTTGGAAGGAAATTAAAGTGTATCAGAACTATGCATACGTTACAACTGAAGGTAGTGGCGGTGCATTGCAGATTGTTGACCTTTCTGCGATTCCTGCGACCAGCGCATCTTCGTATAATTATCATACGTACACCGGAGACGGCGCGATTAGCGGTCAGCTTTCAACAGTTCATGCATTGCATATCGACACTACAAAAGGTTTCTGTTATCTCTACGGAACCAATTTGTTCAGTGGGGGAGCGATCTTCCTTGACCTGAATACAGATCCGTATAATCCGACCTATGCAGGTCATTACACAAATCCGTCGTACAACTATATTCATGACGGTTATGTGGACAACGATACACTTTATGCATCGCACATTTATGAAGGTGTATTTACTATGGTGGATTGTACCAATAAATCCAATCCTGTTGTTCTCGCAACGCAGTCCACACCTACGAACTTCACGCACAATACCTGGATTTCAGATGATCGTAAGTTCATATTTACGACAGACGAAAACACGAACTCTTACCTCGGAGCTTACGACGTTTCCAATCCTTCCAACATTCAGGAAGTGGACCGCATTCAATCATGGAATCCGAACAGCGGCTCTATAGTACACAATACACATATCCTGAATAACTGGGCAGTAACTTCATGGTACCGCGACGGCTTTGTAATTACTGACGTAACTCGTCCGCACAACCTTGTGAACGTGGGGTGGTATGATACTTACAATGGTCAAGGAAACGGTTTCGATGGAGCTTGGGGCGTTTATCCGTTCTTCCCTTCAGGAACAATTGTGGTGTCGAATATCGATGAAGGTTTATTCGTGTACTCGCCAACATATGTGCGCGCATGTTACCTCGAAGGAAACGTGTATGACAGCATTTGCGGAACTCCGCTTTCAGGCGTAACC
>JBJOKQ010000098.1:0-11966 GCA_046046005.1 Bacteroidota bacterium
AACTCCACAACATGTGTGCGTTCTATTGATTCCGATTTCACATCAATCAATCGCATCGTGTAGATAATTGCATCTCCGTAAACCTCAACACTACCGGTAATCATCTTGTCTGCGCCCAATTGTTTTCCCAATTCCACCAGACAGATTTTGCCGTAACAGTTGTTCACCTGAAGATTATTTTTCGCAACGAGGTAATTTACATCGTAACGATCCATCACATCAAATGTGTCGAGCTTCTCTAACTCAAGGCGCACCAGATTTCCCATTGCTACCGGATCATAGCCAACATTCTTTGCATCAAAGTTCAATACAACAGCTTTCGGTTTCACTGTTGTGTTTGCATTCTGGCTATGGAGTTTACCCATGGTCATCAGCATCAGTAATCCTGCAAAAAGTATCACAGCCAGTTTAGTACCTGTTCCTTCATGCGAAGGCTGATTGTTATTGTTATCTGTTGTTTTCATGATTGACATTTTTATTTGGTGTTGTTTGTTTTTGAATTGAAACTTTTAAGACAGTTTTATAGCCAGCCGCATGGTTGCAGCATTGAAATTTCCAAGAATTTGAGGGTGCTTACCTAGTTGCCCTTATAAGCTTTCTTATTGGTGAAGCGATAAGAGTACGCGAAGAACGGTATCACGAAATAGTCGGAATCCGTAATGTCGCCGATGGTTGTTGCAGCAATATCGAAGGTGTGACGAATACCGCCGATACGGAATCCCAGTGACATTTGAGGATGATAGTATGGCTCTTCCACATAAGTGTTACCGACATAAGTTCCGCGGGTTAACGGCATGAAATAGTTCTCTGTTAACAATGAGAAATTATCTCCAAGTCTCCACATACCACTAAGATTCAGTATCGGGCGACGTGTTGCTTCCCATTCTGCGCCTGCGCCAACTGCTCCGTAACCTGCAGAGAATGTCACGTTCGTTTTTCTGTCGCCAAACGTAACGCTTCCGAATCCGCATCCGAGTCCGTACAGAAAAGGAGTTGTGATTACCATTCCTCCGATAGCAGCGTGAAAATTTTCGCTAAACTGGTGACCGTACTTCGCATCTGCATAGAATCCTAAAGGTGCAATGATTCCTCCGCCGACAGAGAACTCATCAGTAATTCCATAACGGAATCCATTCATCAGAATCATGTAGTTGTGATAATAGCCTTCTCCTTTATGCAAAGGAATTGCTGAAGGAGCAAACAGATATCGTGAGCCGTGATCGTAATCACCACTGAAACTCTCCGGCATTCCGCCTGTTGTAATATCAACAAGATTTACGGCCGTAAGTACAATCACTCCTTCGCGTTTTGTTGTAATACTTAAAGCGCTTGGATTTATTTCTGTAAGAACACCGGTATAGCGTTTTCCACTTGTCATGTAAAACGTATACTCAAGTCCCAACTTCGCAACTTTACGCGCTTCAACATTCACCGCGTCGACAGTTACAGTTCCGAGTACGGCATCCTGAATCACAATTTTTCCGTTTGCTTCTTCAGTAATTACTCCGGTTACTTTGGAACCGTTCTTCAATGTCAGTATGCAAAACTCTTTAGGAGCTGCAACTGATGTTGTATCCTGCGCAATCATTTCAACTGATGTTACCATCAGGAGAAGAACAATTGCGTTGAGGTATTGATGTACTGTTTTCATTTTGGTGTGATTAATTTGATGAAGCAAACATACAGCCTCCAATTTCGCACAGAAAACTGGATTTTGCAGGGTGATTCCCGTCACGTGCGAATCACGCAAATAGTAAGCCTGAACGCTAGGTTTATCCCGGATAATTTGCGATTTTCGCAAATACCCGATTCGAACTCGGGTCGATTGCAAATCTTTCAGGACCCTTTTCGAAAACATGGCAAAATCCACAGAACAAGCAGAACGTACTGTACAACAGGACTTTATAAATAAATTGAAGTCTTCGTTGCCGGCCGGAATGTCGCTGGTCGACGAACTTGCAGACATTCTTAACGTGAGCACGGACAGTGCCTATCGACGCATTCGTGGCGAAACCGCATTAACGATTGATGAAGTGAGCAAACTTTGTGCACACTACAAAATTCCATTCGATCAGTTTACAAAATCCGATTCGGGGAAGAACATCGTTACGTTTCAGTACAGTCATCTTTCTGCCGACATGGTGCGTTTCAATGAATATCTTGATTCGTTGATCGGACATATGGATGCGATTCGCAAAGCTGATCCGAAAGAAATCATCTGGTGTGCGGAAGACGTTCCTATTTTCCACCACTTCAAGTATCCGAAACTATCGGCGTTCAAAGTTTTCTATTGGACAAAAAGTATTCTGAATGCACCTGAACTCGAAGACAAATCTTTCGATCCGAATATTGTTCCTGAAGAAGCACGTGAAAAAGTGCGTCGCATTTACGAATTGTACAACCGCATTCCATCCATTGAAATCTGGACAGAAGATACACTGAACAGCACACTGAAGCAGGTGGAATATTATATCGAATCGGGATTGTTTGCAAGTGTGGCAGATGCGATTGATGTAGTGAATGATGTGGAAGCGATGATTCGCAGTTTGGAGAAACAGGTTTCCAAGAGCATCAAATTTGCCGGCGACGTTCCTCAAGCGGACGATAATGTGGAATTCAAATTGTACTTCTCCGATTTGATGGTGGGCAACAATTGCATTCTGATTACGGCGGGTGCAAGTAAAGTGTGTTACATTTCCATCAACACATTTAATTCCATGGCCACTACGAATCCGGGATTCAATGAAGAAACGGATCGTTGGATCAGAAACATCATTGCGAAATCCACATTGATCAGCGGCGTTTCTGAAAAGCAGCGTATGAAATTTTTCAAATTGCTTTACGATAAAATTGCAGTAACGCGTGCGAAAATTGCGAGCGCCTGATCCGCGCGACGTTAAAGCGCTTCTCGAATTAAAATTCCGGGAGTTCAACACCAAATCGTTTATTGCTGACGATCCGATCAGCGTGCCGCATCTTTTCGAAAGCAAAGAAGATCGCGAGATTGCAGGATTTCTGGCTGCCACAATTGCGTGGGGACAACGTCCGGTGATTGTGAAGAACGGAATGCGGATTGTTAATTTACTGAATCACGCACCGCATGAATTCGTGATGAATGCTTCACGAAAAGATCTGAACACATTGAAATCGTTCGTACACCGAACGTTCAACGGAGATGATCTTGTTCAGTTTACGCTGCTGCTTCGAGAATTGTACAGCAATCATGGAAGCATGGAAAATGTTGTTGCCGCATCGCTGAAGAAAAGTGAAAACATGATGGACGCTATCGCGTTGTTCCGTCAGGAGTTTCTGAAACCGAAGCACAACTCTCATTGCGAAAAACATATTTCGGATCCATCACGAGGTTCATCTGCCAAACGCATCAATATGTTTATGCGTTGGATGGTTCGAAAAGATCACACCGGCGTGGATTTCGGCATCTGGAAGAAAATTTCTCCGTCCGAATTAATGATTCCGCTTGATGTTCATGTAGGTAATGTGGCGCGGCATCTAGGGTTGCTGCAGCGTAAACAGGATGACAGAAAAGCGGCAGAAGAATTAACCGAACAACTTCGTCAATTCGATTCAAAAGATCCGGTCAAATATGATTTTGCCCTTTTCAGTATGGGAATTACCGGATTCGTAAAACACCAATGAAATTCTGAAAGCGATTCAGTAATTTCAACCTCGATTCAATCATGAAAAAACTCATTCTCTCCTCTGCCCTTCTGATCGCAACATTTGTTGCTGCGCAGAAACCTTCAGCAATTCCAGCGGGAAGCAATCCTGTTCCAACGCCGTTCACAGAACGATTTGCAGGGCAAAAAACAAAAGTGAAATCTGCTGAACGTTCAGTTGTGGGCGATCTTGAATTCCGCAATATTGGGCCTTCTGTTATGAGCGGGCGTGTTGTTGACATTGATGTGAATCCGAATGATCCGACTCATTTTTATGTTGCATATGCTTCCGGCGGTGTTTGGTTTACGGATAACAACGGAACCAGCTTCACACCTGTTTTCGATAATATGGATGCAATTAACGTCGGAGATATTGCAGTGGACTGGAAAGCAAAACCGCAACCGGTAATCTGGGTTGGAACCGGTGAAGCCAATTCAAGTCGCTCTTCCTATGCCGGCAACGGCGTTTACAAAAGTGCTGATGGCGGAAAGAGCTGGCAGCATATGGGCTTGAGTGAATCACATCACATCGGACAAGTACTCATCAGTCGCGATGATCCGAATACAGTTTACGTTGCAGTGATCGGACATCTGTTTTCATTCAATCCTGACCGCGGTTTATACAAAACAACAGATGGCGGACTCACGTGGAAACTTGTTCTGTTCATTGACAATGCAACAGGCGTAATCGATGTGATTCAGGATCCTCAAAACAGTAAAAAGATTTACGCCATTGCATGGCATCGTGAACGTGTGTTGTGGAATTTTGTCGAAGGTGGAAAAACATCCGGAATTTATGTCAGCGAAAATTCGGGCGAAACATTTACACTGCTCACAACAGCTGCAACAGGATTTCCTCAGGGAGAAGGTGTAGGCAGAATCGGCTTGACCATTTTCCCCGGCAATTCAGATGTGATTTATGCGATAGTAGATAATCAAACAATTGTTTTGGATACTACAGGAAAACGTTCAGAGAAATTGTATCCTTCTGATTTCAGAAAGATGAGCAAGGAAAAGTTTCTGGCTTTGGACGACAACAAGTTGAAAGATTATCTCAAACGTAATCGCTTTCCGCAGGAACACACTGTTGCTTCTGTTAAAGCAGATGTGAAGAATGGTAAGTATTTGCCTGTAGCATTGGCTGATTATGTTGCTGATGCCAACTCCGATCTGTTCAGTGCTCCGATTACCGGTGCAGAAGTTTGGTCCAGCGTAGATGGAGGAAAATCATGGAAGAAGAAAAGTGATAAATCCATCAGCTCGCTGTTCTATACCTACGGATATTACTTTGGAAAAATCTGGATATCTCCTTTTGATCAGAATGAAGTTTACATCGCCGGTGTTGGATTGATGAAAAGTCATGATGGAGGAAAATCATTCAAAGCAATTGACGGCGACAATCAGCACGGAGATCATCACGCATTGTGGTTGAATCCATCGCGTCGCGGGCACATCATCAATGGTAATGATGGTGGTATGAATATTTCCTGGGACGGAGGCAAACATTGGATCAAGTGCAACACGCCTGCAGTAGGACAATTCTACGGAATCAACATTGATCATGCAGAGCCTTACAATGTGTACGGAGGATTGCAGGACAATGGCGTGTGGACCGGTCCAAGCAATTATACTGCGTCAACATCTTGGCATGGAGAAGGACAATATCCTTGGAAGTTTTTGTTGGGTGGCGACGGCATGCAGGTAATGGTTGATACGCGCGATAACAATACTGTTTACACCGGTTATCAGTTCGGACATTATTACCGCATCAACAAAACAACAGGACAACAGGACTACGTTCGCCCGAAAATGAAACTAGGTGATCAGCCTTTGCGATTCAGCTGGCAAACACCGATCTGGTTGTCGCAACACAATCAAGACATTCTGTACATGGGCGCGCAGCGTTTGTTCCGCAGTCTGGATCAAGGCAGAACATTTGAACCTATTTCAGGTGATCTTACACGTGGTGGAAAAACGGGAGATGTTCCGTATGGCTGTCTGTCGACAATCAATGAATCTGTATTGAAGTTCGGATTGATTTACACCGGAAGTGATGACGGACTGATTCATGTTTCCAAAGACGGTGGCGCAACGTGGACAAGAATTTCAGATAAACTTCCGCAGAACATGCGTGTGAGTCGCGTGGTGGCATCATCTCACGTTGAAGGCCGTGTGTATGCAACATTGAGCGGATGTCAGTGGGATCATTTCACAGCGTACGTTTATGTGTCGGAAGATTACGGTGCGACGTGGAACCGGATTTTCACTGATCTTCCTGCAGAAGCTGCGAATGTTGTACGTGAAGATCCTGTGAATCCTGATTTGTTGTTCTGCGGAACAGATAACGGATTGTATGTGTCTTTGAATCGCGGGAAAACTTCGATGATCATGAACAACAATCTTCCTGCTGTAGCAATTCACGATCTCGTGATTCAACCGAAAGCGCATGACCTTGTTGTGGGCACACACGGGCGTTCCGTATACATCGTGAACATAGAAGCGCTTGAACAACTCAGCGATTCAATGATGCAGAAACCGCTGTATGTATATCAACCGGAAGACGCCAAGATGCAATACGTGTACGAAATTGTGAACGATGACTATTATCCGTTCAATCTTGCCAGTGTTCCGCTGGCTTACTATGTTCAACAAGGCGGCAAGAGTACAATTGAATTGTACACCATGAGTGACATTAAGCTGAGTACAATTTCAGATTCAGCTTACAACGGATTGAATACGCTTTCCGTTCCTATCTTGGTTGATTCTGCAAATGCGGAGAACTACAAAAACTTCCTGGAAGAAAACGATCGTGAAGAAAAGCCGGAAGAGTATCTCGATGGCAAACTGATTGCTTCAGTCGGAAAATACAAGCTGGTAGTTACGGATTCGAGAGGAAATAAAGTAACGAGAGAAGTTGTGGTGAGGAAGTAATTAAGTTGGAAAGTTCGAAAGTTGGAAAGTTGAATTGATCAGCCTACTTGATGAACCACTTCCTCCAGGGGCACGCGGAAACGTTCTCCGTACACACCTTCAGGAATTCGTTTTCCGCAAGTGATGACCATATTGATTTCCGCACGGCGCGGCAGGTTCAGTAATTTCTTCAAGCGTTTGCTGTCGAATCCTTCCACCGGGCATGTGTCGTGTCCTTCCGCTGTCATGGAAAGCATGAATGTCTGTGCTGCGAGTGCTATGCTTTTGTGAATCACAACGCGAACATCGTTCCCTCCTACTTCGCGAACGATCGGTCTTTTCAAGCCTGTAAACCAAACGAAGATTTTCTTCCCCAATGAACGAAGTCCGAGTGCATCGTTGTTGTACAACAGCGGCATCAGTTTGCTGTAATATTTTTCTCGTGTCAGTCCGGTAAAATTCTGACGCACGTCTTTTGACTTCAGAACGTTTGCGTGATTCTGTTGTGCACGCTTTCTCCACAAATCCGGTCGCGCAACAACGACAATTATTTCCTTAGCGGTTTCAGTTGTATTCTGTTTCATACAGCAATACGACACCTGCTTCAATTTATCAGGAGTTGAAACACGATAGAATTCCCACAGCTGCATATTGCTGGAATTCGGAGCGAGTACCGCACGCTGCAAACTTCGCGTGACGGCTTGCGGATCATAATCTTCAGGATGAAATTTGCGCACAGCGCGGCGCGTGTTGACTATGGAATCGAATATTTCTGCGGTGTGTGTCATTATTGGAGTTATCAGCGATCAGCGATCAGTTATCAGAGGTCAGTGTCGGTTGGCAGCAAACATTTTGATTAGTTCCTATGATCCTGTCTTGCAGCCATCCACCGATACCTGATCACTGGTTACTGGTCACTAGCTATCGCGTCAACTGATCCAACGCTTTTGCTGCACCGGTATTTTGCGGATCAAGTTCCAACGCGAATTTGTAATCTTCAGTCGCACGTTTGATATCACCTGTTTTCTCGAAGCAGGAACCGCGACCGAAATAACCGCGTGGTTCTTGCGGATTATCTTCCACCGCCAGATTGAAATACGTCATTCCCTGTGCAGCGCTGTCGAGTTTGTGTGTATAGATCACACCAAGATTGTAATGCGCATCGAAGTGATGCGGATTCAACTTCAGCAATGCCTGATATGCTTCTATCGCTTTACGATAATCTTCACTCTCCTGATGGAACATGCCGAGATTGTAAACGACTTCCTGGCTTGCGGGCTGTATCTCAATCGCGTTGCGATAATATTCAATCGCCAACGGATTTTTCTGTGCAGCCATAATCAATCCCATCTGTACGTACGCGTTGTAATAATCGGGATCCATTTGCACAGCAAGACGCATGTTCGACATGGCTTTAGTAGTATCGCCCATTTCTTTATGTACCATTCCTTTCATGAAAAACGCCTGTGAGTTGCGTTTGTCCAGATCGAGAACTTTATCCAGCAAAACAATCTCTTCTTCGAAGCGACGCAGGTAATGATGCAACTGCGCCAGGCGCAACATGCAATCCGTGCTTTTCGGATCAACTTCCACGGCCCGTTTCAACAACTGATCCGCGCGTTGTACTTTCATTGCGAAAAAATGAATATCAGCACCGGCCAACAGGTATTTTGTTGTGGAACTATCGACCGCTAACACGCGATTGATATCCGCCATTGCGGAAGGATAATCTTTGCGTCCGACCGCGAACATAGCACGTTGATAATACAGATCGAGGTTGTTCGGGTCTTTGCGGATTTTCTCATTCAAAACACTGAGAGAATCTTTCGGTGTTGTATCCGTGTTTTCGGCTACTTCCGAATTACCGCAGGAAGTTGCGAACAACAGGCAGGACAGAGCGAGCAGAGTAAGAATACGATTCATAGGCACAAAAAATCCCGGAAATGTTGACCGGGGATGACATCAAAGATACGCGGTTCAGCGGGAATCCGGATGAGTGAAAATGACCAGATATGAACTAGACTTTAGACGTTTGACTTTAGACTTTAGAGGATATGTCTAAACGAGTCAAGTGTAACCCTTGGAGGGTGCGGACCCTTAGAGGGTGCGGAATAGACGTTAGACTTGAGACCTGAGAAGATTTGACTAAACGAGTCTGATACGAGGTTAATACCAAATACAGATCGAAGGAGAAAGTTTCAAATCAGGAGTGCGTTCACAGTCCCAGGTCTCATATCTCACTTCTCAGGTCTAAAGTTCAAAAAAGAAAAAACCAGCATCCCCGAGTTTTAACCATGGCAAACGGGATACTGGCTTTTCTGAAAAGATAGGATTCTCCTGACTACGCTTCCGCAGCCTCAGTTTCCTTTGCTTTTATTCCTTCGCGGATCTGACCTTCGATACGTTCCATCAGATCAGGATTGTCGTTGAAGAGTTGCTTCACAGCATCGCGACCCTGACCGAGTTTGGTTTCTTCGTAGCTGAACCAGCTTCCGCTTTTCTTAATGATATTGAGTTCCACACCGAGATCAATGATCTCTCCGATTTTCGAAATTCCTTCACCGAAGAGAATGTCGAATTCTGCAGTACGGAACGGAGGTGCCACTTTGTTCTTCACAACTTTCACACGAGCGCGGTTACCGGTTGCGGTTTCACCTTCTTTGATTTGTCCTGCGCGACGGATATCCAGACGAACTGAAGCGTAGAACTTCAATGCGTTACCGCCTGTAGTGGTTTCAGGATTTCCGAACATCACACCGATCTTCTCACGAAGCTGGTTGATGAAGATGCAGCAACAACCTGTTTTGCTGATTGTACCTGTGAGTTTACGCAAAGCCTGTGACATCAAACGTGCCTGTAGACCCATTTTCGATTCGCCCATTTCACCTTCAATCTCCGCTTTCGGAGTCAAAGCTGCAACTGAGTCGATCACCAGAATATCCACAGCTCCTGAACGGATCAGGTTGTCTGCGATTTCCAATGCCTGTTCTCCGTTGTCAGGCTGTGAGATGAGAAGGCTGTCGATGTCGACACCCAAACGCTGTGCGTAGAAACGGTCGAACGCATGTTCTGCGTCAATGATTGCAGCAATGCCGCCTGATTTCTGAACTTCAGCGATTGCGTGGATAGCCAAAGTGGTTTTACCTGATGATTCCGGTCCATATATTTCGATTACTCTTCCTTTTGGATATCCGCCCACACCTAACGCGAGGTCAAGTGAAAGTGATCCGGAAGAAATTACTTCCATTGCTTCAACCGGGTTATCACCCAGTTTCATGATTGTTCCTTTTCCGTAAGTCTTCTCGAGTTTGTCGATCGTCAGCTGCAGTGCCTTCAGTTTCTCTTTGTTTACTTCTTTACTCATAGCGCGTGAAATTTAAATTGTTGTTTTAATTATTACAGGTTATTAAAGTTAATCGATCGTGATCCGTTTTCCATCTGAAAGTTCACAACCGCGTTGTTTTGTTAATATTATTCTCTGTTAGCTCCGATTCCATTATTTTTTTTAAACACGATTCAATTGACTCATCGAATAATTTGAAGTATGGAATTATTTGAACTATTACGACAACAAAAGTATACGGCGGCAAAACGGCGCGCTGAAAAAACTACAAAATTTAGTCAGGATTGCTAAGGAGATGAGCTTAATGCTTGTTTTTCAATGTTTTAAATTACCTCCGAGCCATACGCGTAATCTGTGGCGGATACAGAATTTGCCGCAGATGGCGCAGAGAGACGCAGATAAATATATCTATCCCGATTTAAATCAATCCTTCCTAATTCCTTAACTTGGTTCATGCGCCTTCTCATTTTGGCTGTATTGATATTGCTTCTCGCCTCCCCGGTCAAAGCATGGCAAGGCGATTCCGTCAATGGCAAACTGGTGCTGCGTCAACATTTGGTGATGAAAGCCGGACCGATAGTACGTGGAGGAATCGGTGGACAAGGCGCGGTACTTTTTGCTGCTAAAAGCCGGTTGCATTTTCAGATCAATGCCGGAGCCACATCTACTTTGATAGCGGATTCTGCCTACGCAAAAAGAGTTTATAGTATGCTGAATGGTGAACTGCGATTTCACTTTCCGAATTCATACACGTTCCGGGGAAAGTTTGCCGGATTGTATTACTCTTATGCGCAAGGCGAACATACATACAAGAAAGTCGAAGACGTTGGTAATTCGGTAGTCAAAAACTTCACCCGTTACAATTCACAAGCACATATCATCGGAGTTGTAGTTGGAGGTTCGCGCATCGGAAAACGTCATGACCGCGTGTACGTGGAAGGATTTGCTGCCGCAGGTTATGCGCTCAAAGTAACAGTTGACAGTCCCGATACCCGAAACTTCCCTGATCAGTTTACGCCTGTTGCTCGTCGAGACAGCTTCGAATTGAAGTTCGGTTTGATGTTGGGACTTGTTGGATATTGATAAATCTGAACAGCTCGATTACAGCTTTATTAAGTTTTTAAAAGGGGAATCTATTTGCAATGACCCCAAGATCGAATCCGCCAATATTCAACTATTAAGCGCAAAGTGATGCAATATTGAGGTCTTCAGATTTTATACTACTGATTCGAAACAGCATTATTAAATTATATTGTTCATTCATAATGACGTATCTTACGACATATTACATCGTTAAAAAACTGTACGCTAATTCTCAGCGGCCAGGAATAAGAATTCAATTCGCTTACTATTCAAGTCCGTTCACTTCTGCACGATTAACGGATCCGTTCATACCAGTGCCTCAGTTCACTAATTTGAAACGGAATGAGACTTTATATCAAGTATATGGTCAGCCGTCGTTGCAAAATGATGGTGGAACAGGAACTTTCCAATATCGGACTGAAGTACAAATCAGTTGAATTGGGTTACGTTGAATTTGAGAAACCTATTTCATCAGCGAAACGGGAGGAATTGAGAAGCAATTTGCTGAAGTCGGGGCTGATACTTATTGAAGATCACAAAAGCATATTGATAGAGCGAATAAAGCATGTAATTACAGAGATGATTCACAATACAGAAGATCTCCCGCATTCCAACTATTCCGATTACATCAGTGCGCGTCTTAATCTGGACTACACGTATCTCGCGAATACTTTCTCAGAAGTTAAAGGCATCACTATTCAGCAATATATAATTGAGAACAAAATTGAACGTGTTAAAGAGTTGATACTCTATAACGAACACAATCTCACGGAAATTGCACACATGATGCATTACAGCAGTGTGGCCCATCTTTCCAATCAGTTTAAAAAGGTAACAGGTCTGTCACCAACGGCCTATATTGAATTGAACAGGAAACGCACCAGGAATCTGGAGAACCTGTGATATATGTAAATCGTAACAGCAACAATGTAACACATACTGTATTTCGAATG
>JBJOKQ010000099.1:0-11667 GCA_046046005.1 Bacteroidota bacterium
ATCCGCTACCTACGGTTGCTTTGAGCGGTAACAACCTCGTTTGTTCCGGCGACAGCACAATGTTAACAGGAACGTCAGGTGGAACAAGTCAGTGGTATTTGAACGGCAGTCCGATTGTTGGCGCTACGTCAAACACGTACTATGCAACAGCAGCAGGAGTTTACAACATGACAAAAACGAACCTCAACGGATGTTCGGATTCAGCAGCAACAAGTATTACTGTGACAGTGGTTCTTCCACCAACGGTTACTGTTTCAGGCAACTCTGCTATCTGTAATGGTGATTCAACAACACTTACTGCTTCAGGTGCGAATACATACACATGGGTTAACGGACCTGCAACGGCTTCGAATACTGTAATGCCAACAGCAGACAGTACATTCTGGGTAGTAGGTCTTGATGCAACTGCAACATGTTCTGACTCTGCAATGTTCATGGTAACAGTTAATCCAACGTACATGACTCCTCAGAACGTACACCTCTGTTTCGGTGATTCTGTAACTGTAGGATCAAACACTTACTACAACGCAGGTGTGTATAACGACACAATGTCTACAGTTAACGGATGTGACTCAATTTTCATCACGACAGTTACAATTGACACTGCAATCCTTTCATCAACGCAGTCTGTAATTATCTGTAGCGGTGATTCGGTAGTTGTCGGTTCAAGCGTTTACACTACAGCAGGTACCTATCTGGATACATTGACTTCTTCATTGGGATGTGATTCTGTAGTAACAACAACAGTTACACTTACTACTCCGGTAACCACAAGCCAGTCTGTTAGTGTTTGCTTCGGCGGTTCGTATACAATCGGATTGAACACGTATACTGCTTCAGGAACGTATTCTGATACGCTAAGCAACATCGGAGGATGTGATTCTGTGGTTGTAACCACGCTTACCGTTGCGCCACAGATTACAACAAGTCAGACCATCAATGCATGTAACGTGGATACGGTGTTTGTCGGATCCAATGCTTATACAACATCAGGAGTTTACGTTGATACTTTGACTTCGATCAATGGTTGCGACAGTATTGTAACATCTAACATCAACTTCGGTGGATTGAATGCTACGGTTACTACAACTAACTTCGGAGGTACGTTAGTTGCATCACCTTCCGGATTGTCGTACCAGTGGATGAACTGTCAGGATAATACAACTATTATCAGTGCAACTATGCAGAACTACACGCCTTCGGCGAATGGACAGTTTGCTGTAATCGTTAGCGATACATCAGGTTGTATTGATACTTCAAGTTGCGTTACGGTAACAACTGTTGATGTTGAAGAAACAATTGCGCTGAATGAAATGTCGGTTTATCCGAATCCGAACAGCGGATTATTTACTATCGCGATTCCGAATGCTGATTGCAACGAAATGACAATAGAAGTTGTCAGCATTGACGGTAAAGTGATTTACTCAAACAAATTCTCTAACGTAAGCGGTACGTTTACTAATGAGGTTGACATGACTGATGCAGCGAACGGAACTTACTTCCTCCGAGTTACTGCAGACGGCACTACCAGTGTTGTTAAGGTTGTGCGTGCAGAGTAATTAAGATTAAACATTCAGTAAAAAGGCGTCGCATAAATTGCGACGCCTTTTTTATTGACGTTTCGCTTGTAAGATGAACGGATTGCACTGCCAATCAATATTCGTACCTTCGGACTTCAATCTTACTTACAATGGCAAACGAAGACCTACAAAACGGACAGATGAATATCGAGTTGAGCGAAGAAATCGCCGGCGGTACATATTCCAATCTTGCAATTATCACACACTCCAATTCCGAGTTTATAGTTGATTTTATTCAGGTGATGCCGGGTGTTCCTAAAGCCAAAGTAAAATCACGGGTAATCCTCACACCGCAACATGCGAAACGCTTGATGAAGGCGCTGAAAGAGAATGTAAGTCGCTTTGAAAGCGCTAACGGCCCGATCAACGACGTTGAGTTTTCCAACGCAATTCCGATGAATTTCGGAGGTACGAAGGGAATGGCGTAAGTCTGATTAGCAGGCAGCGTTCAACTGCAGATTTCAATTCTCTTTACGGATTCCTGAAAGTTTTTCGTGTATTTCCAAAATCCCGGGATTTCCGATTGAACCTATATGCGTGTGCTGCATTTCTGACGGTCGCACGTAAGTGTTGTTTGCAATCTGATTACTTACCAGCATGTATGCGTCTCTGAACGGAATACCTTTCTGAACGAGTTCGTTTACGCTGTCAACAGTGAACAAGTTGTTGTACTTGTCATCACTAAGTATATTTTTGCGCACCTGAATCTTACTGATACTGTATTCAGATACATCAAGCATTTGCTGAATAGTAATAACCGCATTGATGATAATTTCTTTTGTCAATTGGAAGTCGCGATGATAACCGGAGGGCAGATTGGTGAGCAGAAGTGCAAGTTCGTTCGGTATTGCCTGCAGCTTGTTAGCTCTTGCGCGAATCAACTCCCAAACATCTGGATTTTTTTTGTGCGGCATAATGCTGCTCCCCGTAGTTATTGAATCCGGAAATGACACGTAATTGAATTCCTGATTCATGAACAGTACAATATCTGATGCCATTTTATTCAGTGTTGAAGCAACTGATGCAATTGACATCACGCATATTTTTTCTGTTTTGCCTCGCGTCATTTGTGCATAAACAGAATTGATATTCATTACTGAGAATCCAAGCTCCGAAGTCGTAATGCTTCTGTCAATCGGGAACGAACTGCCGTATCCGGCTGCAGAGCCTAATGGATTTTTATCAGCAATATTAATTGACGTATCAATTAATTCCAGGTCTTCACTCAGACTTTCAGCATAAGCACTGAACCACAAGCCGAATGAGGACGGCATTGCGAGTTGGTAGTGCGTATAGCCAGGCAGCAGATCATCTCTGTGCTGATCAGCCAACTGAAGTAGTGTTTCGGCAAGAGTAATAATTCGTGTTCTGATCTGCTTCATCTCATGCCTCAGGTACAGTTTGATGTCCAGAAGCGATTGATCATTCCTTGATCTTGCTGAATGAATTTTCTTTCCCGTTTCTCCGAGTTTTTCGGTGAGAAGAAACTCAATATAAGAATGAATATCTTCAAACTGCAGAGGAATTGAAAATGTGTCGCTTTCGATCACTGCTAGTATATTGTTCAATTCAGACTTCAGTTGCCGGGATTCTTTTTCGCTGATAATACCGCATTGGGCCAGCATAGTTGCGTGAGCGATCGATCCTTCCACGTCATAACGTGCAAGATGGACATCTATTAACCGGTCATTGCCGACAGTGAATTCAGTAATTAGTGTATCAGTTTTTATGTTTTTAGTCCAGAGTTTCATTCGACATCAATTAATTTGGTTGTGTTTTTTGATTCAGTTTTCTTCAGCTCTTCGCCGAATTGCAACAGAAAGATTTTATAATCGCTGATTGCATTTATTATTTCGCTGCAGTAGATGAATTCATCGGCAGTATGCGACCGTGCGGAATCTCCCGGTCCGATTTTTACTGTAGGGAACGACATCAGCGCCTGATCGGAGCTTGTTGGAGAACCGTATAATTTCATTCCGCTATATTGTGCTGCATGAACAAGCGGATGATCAATCGCGATGGAAGAGGAGGGCATACGAAGTGATCTAGGATTTACTTCCGACGAAACATGTTGTTTGATGGTTTGCAGAATTTCTTCGTGTGTGTAGGTTTCCGGAATGCGTACATCAACAGTGAACTTGCATTCTTCGGGAACAACATTGTGCAGAGAACCTGCATTTATGATTGTAACAGTCATCTTCACTCTTCCCAACCATTCTGATACTTTCGGGAATTGAAAATTCTGAAACCAATTAATGTCTTTAATCGCATTCGCGATTGCATTTTCACCTTCTTCTCTTGCTGCGTGCCCGGCTTTACCTTTGGCTATACAATCCAGAACCATCAGACCGCGTTCGGCAATTGCAGCATTCATACCCGTGGGCTCGCCGACAATTCCGCAGTTAATCTCCGGCAAGTGCGGTAACACACTTTCAATTCCGTTGCTGCCTGAATTTTCTTCCTCTGCAGACGCAACCAGAATTAAATGGAAAGGCAACTCCAATTGATGTAAGTCAACATACACGCTTATTAAACTTACGAGCGAAGCACCGGCATCATTACTGCCCAGTCCGAAGAGTTTGTCTTCTTCAAACACGGGAGTAAACGGATCTTTCGACCAATGTTTGTTCGGACGAACGGTGTCGTGATGTGAATTGAGAAGCACGACAGGTTTGCTGCCGTCGTAGTTATTGAGACCGGCAATAACATTATTACCAATTCGCTTTGTTTTGATGCGATTGCCATGAAGAAAGTCAATAATGTGTTGTACGGTTTGATCTTCCTGTCCGGAAAATGATTCCGTTGAGATCAGCTTGCACAATAACTCAATTGCGGGATGTTGATTGGCATTCATCAGTTTAAGACGATTGTTGTGTTTTGACTCGTAGTCGATTGAATTGATTCTATAGCGGAGGTATGACAAAGCACAATTTGATCAACTCCATTTTTAAGGGAGTCGAAACAGGACTCCAGTTTAGGAAGCATTCCGGAGTGAATTGTATTTTCATTTTTCAATTGCAGAAATGTTTTTTCGTCGAGTGTCTGAATCAGAGAAGACGGATCTTCGAGATTCGTCATTACTCCTGGTTGATCAAATGCATAGATCAGCTTCACTGAAAATGTTTCACTCATTGATTTCGCAAGAGCTGCTGCAATCGTGTCCGCATTGGTATTGAGAAGTTGTCCGCTTCCATCATGTGTAATTGCGTTAAACACAGGAGTAAGTCCGGCTGAAAGAAGCGATTGAATCAAGTTTACATTAACAGAACTTACTTTCATATCACCGACAAACCCAAAATCCGTTTCAATAGAATCTCGTTTCGTAGTTTGAATGCTGTTTCCATCTGCACCCGAAAGTCCAATCGCATTACAGTTACATTTCTGAAGTTGTGCGACAATGTTTTTATTCAGCAGTCCGGCATAAACCATCGTAACAACTTCCAATGTGGGTGCATCAGTGATTCTTCGACCATTCGAATAGTGTGCTTGCAGACCAAGACGCGATCCGATGGCTGTTGCTATTTTACCGCCGCCGTGTACCAGAATTTTATGTCCGGGCAACAAGGCAAACGCGTTAAGGAAATTTTCTAACGCATCTTTATCGTCAATGGCTGTTCCGCCAAGCTTTACAATATTTAGTTCGGGTTTCATGCGAACAAACTGTTTGTTATTTCTTCACTCATTGTCAAGTTAATTTCGCTACGATAATTGTCACGGATCATTTGCAGAAGCGCAGCTTGGGCTGCGGGTACGCGATTTGCAGCTTGCTGAATTACTATCGAGTTCGGTGAATCCAGAATTGATGAGCCAAGTTCCACATCACGACGCACAGGAAGACAATGCATGACTTTTACGTCAGGATTGATAAGCAGTTTATCGGCGTTCAACAACCAATCTGTATTGTGATGCAGTTTACCATAGTCGGCATACGAAGCCCAGCTTTTTACGTAAACAGCGTCTGCATCTTTCAGTGCATCCATTTGATTAGATGTTATTCTTGCATGAGCTGTAAACTCTTCACTCAATCGTACTTCATCAGGACAGGCAATTGTGAAGTCAGCATTCATGAAGTACATCCATTCTGCGAATGAATTAGCCACTGCATGCGGAACAGGTTTAACATGCGGAGCCCACATCAGAACCACTTTAGGTTTTTTATTCGGGAATAGTTCATGCAGCGTTATCATGTCCGCAAGACTTTGCAATGGATGACGGGTGGCAGATTCGAGACTGATCAGTGGTTTTCTGCTGAGATTCATCCATTGGATGATATCATGTTCGGAGTCATCGCGCTGCTTATCGTTCAAAGTAGGGAAGGACCTTACTCCGAGTATGTCGCAGTATTCACCCATAACAGCTGCTGCTTCGCGAATATTTTCCACTGTCGAGTGATTCATAGGAGCATCACTGAAATCCAATGCCCAGCCTTCGCTTTGCGCGTTGATGGAAAGCAGATTCATTCCGAGCAATTGCGATGCCTTCGAGGTGCTGAGACGTGTACGCAACGATGGATTCATGAACACTGTTCCCAATGTCAGATGTTTACCTGCATCGGAGAATGCGTTAGGGTTCTTTTTCAAATACAAGCCTAACCGAATCAAATTACGGATGGATTGCACATCATATGCGGAAGTGAAATGTTTCATGTTACGCGTATTGAGGCTGTAAAATAGCAGTGAAAGCGTTGAAGCAAGTTGATGCCTGATCCGCTGAAAGGCATAGCGGAGGCAGTAATCGGATTACATTTTCATTGGATGCAGAGCCTGTGAAAATACTATGTTCGCTGAGTAGCGTTTTTCTTAATGATGCAACCGGTTGATCGAAATGTACGCCAAGCATCAGTCCGGTTCCACTAACAGTGTTAACACCTGGCAACGTTGAGAGTTTTCTCTTGAGGCAAGCACCGACAATTCTGGCATTATCCATTAAGGATTCATTTTCGATAATGTTAATCACTGCTAGTGCCGACGCGCAGGCGAGATAGTTTCCTCCGAATGTTGTTCCCAGTAAACCGTGTTTCGCTTTTATTTGAGGAGCAATCAGAACAGCCCCGACAGGAAAACCATTACCGATTCCTTTGGCGGTTGTGATGATATCGGGCTGAATTCCGGAATGTTGGTGCGCGAAATATTTTCCTGTTCGTCCGCAACCGCTTTGTACTTCATCGAGAATCAAAACAACGCCGTGTTTGTTGCACAAGTAACTCAGGTGGACGAGGAAATCATTAGTAGGTTCTACAACTCCGGCGACTCCTTGAATTCCTTCAATGATCACTGCTGCTATACTTTCATTGATTGTGATAGCAGCAGCCTCAAAATTGTTCAATGGCAGAATTGTTACATCGTGCTGTTTGTTGATCGGCGCATTTATTTTCTCATCATCTGTGGCGGCAACAGCTGCGGATGTTCTTCCATGAAATGAACCGCGAAAAGCAATTATCTTTTTTCTTCCTGTGTGAAACGATGCCAGTTTGAGCGCGTTCTCGTTTGCTTCAGCTCCTGAGTTACACAAAAACAGATTGTAGTCCGGATAGCCTGAGATTTTCCCCATGCGGACTGCGAGTTCTTCCTGTAAAGGATTGATCACTGCATTGGAGTAGAATCCGATTTTCCGTAATTGATCTTCCAGAGATTTAATGTAGTGCGGATGTGAGTGCCCGACTGAGATCACTGCGTGACCGCCGTACAGGTCGAGATATTCTCTTCCATTGATATCCGTTACTGTGCAACCGGAAGCTTTAACCGGAGTTACATTCATCAGCGGGTAAACGTCAAATAGTTTCATGTTCAGTATGCAATGGGTTTTAGTTTTAATCCTGTTTTTGAGTCAAGGCCAAGTGCGATGTTCATGTTCTGCACTGCTTGACCGGAAGCTCCTTTAAGCAGATTGTCGATTACACCGGTTATTACAATATGTCCATCTGTACAGTGTACATGAATGAAACATTTATTTGTGTTGACAACCAGTTTCACGTCAGGAGCTTCATTCGTGATTACTGCAAACGGAGCATTCGAGTAATAATCGTGATACATGTTCATGAGATCATCCGCAGGTCCTTCAGGTGCTTTAATCCAGGCCACAGCATGTATTCCTCTCGTGAACGAACCTCTTTGCGGAATGATATTTATTTCCGTTTTAATTCCGTTGTTCTTTTTACTTAGCGTCTCTCCGATTTCAAACAGGTGCTGATGCGTCAGTTCTTTGTATGCTGAATGATTATTACTTCTCCATGTGAAGTGAGAGGTTGCTGAGAGCGATTGACCGGCTCCAGTAGAACCGGTTGTTGCTGCAATATTTACAGTATTGTTCAGAATGTTATTTCCACATAATGGCAAAAGCATCAATTGGATTACCGTGGCGAAGCAACCCGGATTCGCGATGCGTTTTGATTTGCAAATTGCATCGCTGTTGGCTTCGGGTAGTCCGTACACAAATTCAGGATGAGAGTAACGATGATCCTGACTGAGATCGATAACAATAGTGTTTTCGGAAATTGCGTGTGACTTCATCCACTTCGAAGATTCTCCGTGACCCATGCACAGGAAGATTACATCTTCATTGCCGCGAATTGAATCCCGGAATAGAACATCACATTCACCTTTGAGATCTTTGTGAACAGCGGTTACCGGTTGTCCGGCCTGACTTCGACTTACTGCAAGAAGATTTCCGCAATGCGGATGATTGATCAGTAGCCGGATCAATTCGCCTCCTGTGTATCCAGCGGCGCCTACAACAGCGATGTTATACTTTTTCATATTCGTCAGTATTGTGCATGTGCATCCACGTTTTTACTTGGTTGCCGAAAATCTTTGTAAAACCTTTCACGTCGTCACCGGTCCAACCCGAGTTCATTTCACCGTAAACACCTTTCTGCGCCTGCATAAGATCATTGCCGGATTCAATTCCGCAAATGGTGAATCGATAAGGTTGAAGCAGGACATGCACATCTCCCGTTACATAACTCTGCGTGCTTTCAAACATCTTTTCGATGTCGCGCATTGCCGGTTCGAAGTATTGTCCTTCGTGCAACCAGTTCCCGTACCACGCAGCCAATTGATCTTTCCAGTACAATTGCCATTTGGAGAGTATGTGTTTCTCCAGCGCGTGATGCGATTTGAGAATCACTAGTGGTGCTGCAGCCTCGAAACCGACACGACCTTTGATTCCGATAATTGTATCGCCTACATGTACATCTCTTCCAATTCCGAATGGTGAAGCAAGTTTTTGTACGGCTTCAATAGCCGAAATTGAGTCATCGTACACGGTATTGTTTACGGATTTCAATTCTCCGCGAACAAATCCGAGTTTCAATTCCTGTGTGTCGTTACGTGTAACAGGCGTTGGCCACGCTTCTTCAGGTAGCGGAAGATGAGAAGTCAGCGTTTCTTTTCCACCAACGGAGGTTCCCCAAATTCCTTTGTTGATGGAGTATGCTGCTTTTTTATAATCCAATACAATTCCATTGCTTCGGAGAAATTCTATTTCAGCTTCCCTTGACAATTTCAAATCGCGTATCGGTGTAACGATCGTAACTTCAGGAATCAGAATTTCCAGCAGCATATCGAATCTTACCTGATCGTTGCCCGCACCTGTACTTCCATGTGCGATTACGCTGATGTTTTTCTTTTTCGCTTCTTCTCCCAGCAACACTGCCTGAATTACACGTTCTGCACTCACGGAGAGCGGATAAGTTCCGTTCTTCAGAACATTTCCGAATATCAGATACCGAATACAGGAATCATAATAGCGTTGTTTACCATCAATGATTTCGAATGAAGCAACTCCTGCAAGCTTAGCGCGTTCTTTGATCTGATCGTAATCGGCAGGTGTAAATCCTCCAGTGTCGATTGTGACGCAATGCACTTCGTAGTTTCTCTCCTTCGCAAGCCAAACTGCGCAGAAAGTTGTATCGAGACCTCCGCTGAACGCGAGAAGTATTTTTTCTTTTTTCATTTTATTGAGCATGTGTTTTTTCATTATTCTTTTTCATGAGCATGTTTTTCTTCAGTCGAAGCAAGCGTTCATAAATTCCTGTTTGATTGCGAACTGTTCCGTTCTGCATTTCATCAGATGCTTTTGTTTCTTTCGGATCGAAGAGCATTGCAGTGCACAGGCAATTCTTTCTCTCTTTACTGAGAAGGATTTCATAATTGACACAACTCTTACAGCCGGACCAGAATTCATCGTCTTGTGTGAGTTCTGAGTAAGTAACAGGCTCGTAACCGAGATCAGAGTTGATTTTCATCACTGCGAGCCCTGTTGTAAGTCCGAATATTCTTGCATCGGGATATGATTTGCGACTCAATTGAAAAATCTCGTCTTTGATTCTGGTTGCAAGTCCAAGATTTCTGAACGCCGGAGAAACAATCAGTCCGGAGTTGGCAACATACGTTCCGTGACTCCAGGTTTCGATATAGCAGAATCCGGCCCATTTGCCATACTCATCAAGCGCAATTACGGCTTTGCCTTCCTCCATTTTTTTTCTGATGTAGTAGGGCGAACGTTTTGCAATTCCGGTTCCACGCGCTTTGGCGGAACGCTCCATCTCATCGCAGATTTCTTCTGCGTAAATACAGTGAACTGCACCGGCAGGCAGTACGTTCACCACCGTTGATTTTTTCATAATGAAAATCACAGTTGTGTCCCGTGTGCGGAACGATTAAACAATGCCGGAGGATCTGATCTCCTCAGGAAAAGTTGATTAAATAAATGAAAGGGGATTCAGCTATGCTGAACTACTACGCAAACCGACTCAGATGCGGCTGCGGAACACCGGTCGTCGTCGTGACGACGCGGCAACAATTGATTGTGCGACATAGACAAGCCGTCCACCGAAGAGCGGCGATCCGTTCTGACGGATCCAAAGTGTCATGCTGAAAAGGTGTTTCATTTCACCCGAGGAATCAGATTGTGAGTAGTTGTTGAATTAATCGGCGCAAATGTTCCGATAAAAAAATAACAAATCCAAATGTTGGGGAAAAAAATCAGTCGAGTGCCTTGCGGTTGAAGATGATGTAACCGAAGTGTATGAGAAGCGAAAACGGTTCTTCACGACTGCTGTAATAATTTCCACTCATACCAACCGGACCGAGTGGTGAATGCCAAACGAAACCACTGGATACAATGTATGTCATATCTGAAATGGAAAGCGGAGCTCCGTATTCTACTGTGTGATCCGGTCGTTCTCGCAGCGCTTGATAAGGTTGGAAAACATAACCTTCAGCTCGCCAATCTACATTCTTCCACAATTGAAAAACACTTTTCAATCCGGCTGCAGCGTATTGATGTGCGTGAAGTGACGGAATAAAAACAGTACGGCTATCCGTTGTTGGCTGGAATCCCGGTGTGGCGAGAATACTTGCCGTGTAGTTACTGAAGAAAGGTTGGAAGGTATACGCGGCTTCAAATAAAAATCCTAATCGCCATTTACCTTTTTCTTTGAACCAAGTGTCGTAAGTGGTTTTGAATTGAAACCAGTTGTGAATTGCTCTGTACGGATCAATGAACGGCGAAGTTGAGCCCGGTACATAATATTCTTCACCTTGAATGAAACGCGCGAAGAAGCCGAAGTAGGTTCCCGAGCTTGCATATTGCTTTCTGTTGAGTGTGTTGCGCTCATATAGCAAGTGCGTTGTCAAATAGCTGAGATCCGTTCGATCGGTTGTGTCGGAAGAAATAAATTGATCCGTTTGATAATACAAGTAGCGAAGAAATCCGCCTCCTGTACCAATGACCAATCTTGTTTTATTCGTAATCGGCATTCCAATGTTCACTTCGCCGATGCGTTCAATCTGCACTAGGAACGGAGGTTTTGTATCAACGAAATAAGTTGGTGTGCTTTTATAATAGTCGAAACGATTCCAAGTGAATTGTGGCTCAATGTAGAAAGGAAGTCTTGTCGGAAAATCGATTCTGGTTTTCACTTGTGCACCGCTGTAAAGTTTACCGAAGTAAGCATTACCCATAAGACTCAACGAAGGATTACCAAGTATGTTGTATTGCACTCCGATGAAGCCCATGTTGATCGGACGATTAGAGAAGTTGCCGCCGAATTGCGTGAAAAGGTTTTTCTCCTTCTTGATGGTCA
>JBJOKQ010000100.1:0-11336 GCA_046046005.1 Bacteroidota bacterium
TCAACATTGCTGTCAACGTAAATCGTAAAATGTTTTTCATAATTCCCCCTTTTTTACAAAGGTGAATTGATTCATTACGAAGAGAAATGAGTGTCGTTAGCCCTCAACATGATTCAAATCAAATCAGGTAGCTACATATTTATTTTCTGATCAGCTTGATTCAAAATCCGTGCACTTGATTTGGTGCTGAACGGGGCATTTCCTAACTTGCCTCAACATCCTCGAAAAAATATTATTGATGAAGAACATCTATCGTATTCTTGCGGTGATTTTTATTTGCCTCACACAATTCAGCACCGGTCTCAACGCGCAATATAATTTATGTGTAAAGGCGAATTGACAGATCGAGTTATATAACACCATGATTTCATCTGCGGGATTGCAGAGCGGTGTTTACATCTGGCATTTACAGGTGGAAGGAGAAGAACCGGAAACCGGAAGAGTAGTCTTCAATCCGCTGAGGTAGTAATATGCAAACTACGGATTCTTCAAAAGGGTGTTGTTGCTCTCTGGAAAATGTCGGATAACCTTCAATCCATTTTTGATCAGTGTTTCAGCGTCGCGTTCGTCAGTGAAATAAAATGAGGCTAGCGTATCCACACCATGTCTGTCGAATGGACGAAGCCAGGTTAGGTTTCTGTGATTTCGCTCATAGTTGAGACCCGGTTCGTGAATCCAGGTTATTGCTACATACATCGTTTGATCCGGATTCGACTGGTGTTCGTTTTCAAGAAAATCAATCAGCGCTCTATTGGAGGCATCACTTTTCCATTCATGAGACCATTCAATATTACAGTTAAGAATGAAAAATATACAACTTGCTGCTCCGAATATAATTCCGCCTGTACCGGAAATTAGTTGTGCGCGATCCTTAAATATATTAACCGCCTCAAGTAGCGAAACAATCAGAAGAGGATAAAGGAATTGAGCGGCTCGTGTAGGCGGATAAGGTGTGTCTAACAACCAATGTTGAATCACAATGCCTGAGATTGTTCCTGTCAAAATCACAATCACTGGTGTTGCAGTTAACCGCTTCTGACTTATGATTTTCAAAAACGTAAACAGAATCACACAGAATGCAATCGCAAAGAATATTCTTGCTCCAAGATGATACCATCCATTGGAATCGTTGTTGTAAGATGATCCTGTGATAAAACTTTCAACACAGTCATGCCAGAAACCGGTTGATCCGCCGTAAGTTGTATTCCATTTAATAATTGTACGGAATGGCTCATAAAGTAAACCTGCGGTCACAAGAAAAGTAATACCGGGAACCGCAACCGCAGAAGAAAGTCTGAAGTTACTGGTCTGTTTTCTGATTTGCAGATTGTAAATGACCATCAGCGTCAATGCGACCAACATAATGTAAACGGTCGTGAAATTGGACAAGACCATTAACAGCAGATATGAGCATGTGATGATCATTGATCTGTGCTTGCTGCTATTTTGTTTCAGACTGTGCTGAAGATGAAACATTGCTGCCAGCATTAACGCATTGGCAAGACCATATCCTCTTGCAAGTCCTGCGAATTCCAATATGTACAAATTGGTGACTAACAAGGTCACCAACGTCCATTTCAAGAATTCTGTTTTCTGAATAGAGGTGAAGCGAAAAACGTAGATAAGGTATAGTAATGTCCCCGCGAGGTTTGGAAGCCTAATGGATAAAGTAGAGTCGCCAAAAAGAAACGTCGTTGCTTTAATAAGCAGCGTGTTCAGAATATGATTGTTCGGCATGCCGTATGTTTCAACATAGCCGATTATGTCAAAAATATTCTTCGGTACAAAAAGCGAAAAAGAAAGTGCTTCATCATGAGTCAATGGAATGTAAATGGCTCGCAGCACTACATAAACGAAAACACCTCCTAAAAGTGACAGTAATACGAATGCAGATTTGCTTATTTGCATATACGCATGGAAAATAATATCCGGATCGAATGCATTATTCTTCGAGCTTACTTCCCTCCGTAATCCTTCTCATTCAACATTCCTTCTTCGCTCCAGTATTTCCACGGACCTACAGGTTTGCCGTTTTCATATTGTCCTTCTGAACTTTTCTGTCCGCTGTGGTACCACGATTCTCCCAAGCCGGTGCGTACTCCGTTTTTGTAAAATCCGTGACTCCAGGCTTTGCCGTCGTCGTAAAATGTAAACCATTCTCCTGTTGCACGTCCGCCCGCAATATAGCCGCGCTTCTTTACAATTCCATTCGGATAACGCTCAATGAAATCGCCATTCCAAATAGAATCCGCTACTTGCTGCGGAACCGGACTCACAGGTTCTGAAACACTCAAACCTTTGTTGCTTGTAGGTTTTACAGCAGCAGCTGTATCGGTTTTCTTTGCGTTGTTTCCCGTATTGCCGGTACAACTCACCGCAAATGCACAAACTGCAACAATGATGATCTTACGCATAAATTACTTCCTTGTATAATTTCCCGTTACGGTAAATTTCACGACGCTCTGTTTTGCCGTCTTCACTAAAGTACTTCCATTTCTTAATCTTCAATCCGTTTTTATAACAACCGGCGGAACTCACTTTGCCGTTGGCATGATAGGAAGTCCATTTGCCATCCCACTCGCCGCGTGCGTATGATCCTTTCTTGAATAATTTTCCATCCGAAGTATAAAATTTCCATTCACCTTCGGCTTTTCCTGCTTCAATTTTTCCTTCTGATTCGAGTTCACCGCTTTCGTACCAGTGACGGAATTTTCCGTGAACAATATCCTGAGCGTATTCCGCTTCTTCCTGAATTTTTCCGTTGGCGTAATACTTTCTCCAAATTCCTTCCTTTTTCCCCTTGCGATAAACTCCTGTTTCTTTTTTCAATGTATCATTCCAGAATTCAGCAAACAATCCTTCCGGAATATCATTTTCATAATAACACAAACGAGCCAATCGTCCGCTCGCATCAAAAAAATACCAGCAACTGTCGAGCGCTCCTTCTTTGTAAAATCCTTTTTTCTCTAAGCGACCGTACATATCCCAATAGAACCATTCCGATTGTGCTTTGCCGTTCAGGTACGATCCCATCATTTTGCGTACGCCGTTCTCGTGATAGTAAATCCAGATTCCGGTTGCTTGTCCCGCAGCGTCAATACTTCCTTCGGAAGCGGTTTTTCCGTTCGGATGAGTGTACTTCACCGGTGTTTGCGCAATAGATATCACGCAGATCAGCATCAGTAATGCAGTGAGGAAACGCTTCATGATTATTTGTTTCTTTCAGTAGTGTAAATCACAAGTTCCTGCAAGGAACGGCGCGCTTCATTTTCAGGGAATGAATTCAGAATCGACAAAGCTTTTTCTTTGTATTCATTCATCTTACCCGTTGCATATTGAAGTCCTCCGCTCTTGTGTACAAACGCTATTACTTCTGCAACCCGTTCCGGTTCTTCGTTATGATTGCGGATGATATTGATTATAGAACGCTTCTGTGATCGATCTGAATTGTTCAGCGCATAGATCAACGGCAACGTCATCTTTTTTTCTTTGATGTCTATGCCCGTTGGTTTGCCAATGTCGCCTGGTGTACCGTAATCGAACAAATCATCTTTGATCTGAAATGCAATGCCGGTGTATTCTCCGAACAAACGCATTTTCTCCTGAATGTCTTTGTCCTGAACAACACTCGCCGCTCCTGATGCGCAACATGAAGCAATCAATGATGCAGTTTTCTGACGGATGATGTCGAAGTAAACGTCTTCTGCAATATCCAGTCTTCGTGCTTTCTCGATCTGCAACAATTCTCCTTCACTCATTTCACGCACTGCGTTGGAAACAATTCCAAGCAAATGAAAATCTTTGTTATCAACGGAAAGCAGCAACCCGCGTGAAAGCAGAAAATCGCCGACAAGTACTGCGATTTTATTTTTCCATAATGCATTCACCGAGAAAAATCCGCGACGCATGTTCGAGTCATCCACAACATCATCGTGCACCAGTGTTGCTGTGTGCAGCAATTCAATCAACGCAGCAGCTCTGTAGGTCGAGTCATTCACTTCTCCGCAAAGTTTGGCAGAAAGAAACACAAACATCGGGCGCAATTGCTTGCCTTTACGTTTCACGATGTAAGCGGTAATCTTGTCCAGCAAAGGAACGCTGCTCTTCATCGAATCACGGAACTTCGTTTCAAAAAGTTCCATTTCGGCGGCAACAGGCGACTTTATGCGGATGATAGCGGACACGGCGTAAAGGTACTTATTTAACTGCGTTAAAAGGTATCACGAACCGAAGTCTACAACGGCAATTTTGAATGTATTCCGCTTCTGTCCATAGAGAAACATGCGCTTCTCGCTTACTTGTAAATTAAGTTTCGGACGCAGATAGGTTTTCAAGTCGCGGTTTCTGAACATGGCCTGACGGGTTTGCTCTCCGTTCATTTCCATCGTTACGAGAACGGCAACTGACTTGGTAACATTGTTCATGTACTTGTAACCTTTACCGGCAACAACGGCAAGATTCTTCGGATGATCGTTGAACATGAAATGAAGCTTGTTTCCTGAAACCGCAAATGCGAAAGAGAGAAAGTATCCGCCATCATTCCGACTCACTTGCAGTTTCGGGATTTTTCTCGCCCATTCAATGGTCCCGTCGGGTTTGATGTTCACTACAACAATATCATTGTAGTAATAGTAATAGGTGCATGTTGTTGCGCCTGTTCTCGGATCGGTGTTGCAAACCTGAGTTTCGTAGTATTGTTCCGCAACAAGAATTGCGCCTCCGTCACTGCGTTGTACAAGGTAACGGAGATTATAATCGTAAAGTTCTTTCTTCTTTGCGGCTCGTTTGGTGGTCATGAATTGCGTCAGAAATTCTGACGAAAAATCCATCGTGCCTTCATGGTCCACTTTACCAGTGTTTTTGTTTATCTTCAGATAGAATGTTCCGATAATTGCATTGCTGCTTTTGTTGGAATAAAATCCTCCGCAAATAATATCTCCGTTCTTATCAACTGTCATCGTGATATCGCTGATGAATTTCGGATCGAGCTTGATGGTAAATTCTTTCAGCGAGTCTTTCACCGGATCGTACATTAACGCGGAATGATAATACGTTGGCGTTTTTCTTCTTTCGGAACGCGTCATTACTGTGCGGTCTTTGGAAATCGTGGCGAGAATGTAAACGTTGCCTTCCGCGGTTATAATGTAATTGTCGAGTGAAAAATACTGATCCTTGTACGGAGGCGCGATTTCGTTGGTCCACACTTTCTGCAGTTGCGCATCGATGAGATGCATTGTAAACTTTTCATCAGCGTATTTCTCGTAAGGGGGATTTGCAACAATGAGAATGTGCGTGGAATCATTCGATAATCGAAACAGAAAACTGCCTGCATTGTTGCGTTTGTCTGCAGGAATGCGCGCTACTTCTGTCCATGCGCGTTCCACATTCGCATGCTCGTCCAGAATTTCTCCGAAAGCGAAGTTGATGTTCTTATCCGCATCATACCAGGTGGCAAACGCAAGAATTTTATCTCCGATTAAAAACTGTGCTTGCGGACGAAGATGAGTTCCGTCAAAGCGCTTGTGTGAAATCCGTTTCGTGTAATCCAGACTCATCTCCGGCTGTTTGTACCGCTCGATGATGGGATCGCTGCTGCCGAAAAGTGCGTAATCTGCACGTAAACAATAAACAAAATTGCTGTCCGCACCGAGCATATCGGTCATTGCGGTCTTTCGTGCCTGCTTTTGCGGAATACCCCAAGTAATTTCCATTTGAGCATATAGCTGAAACGGAAGAAGCGCAATTAAAAGTAACAGTCGCATGATTGTAAAGTCTTTTGTAACTTTATAACAAAGCTAAGCAAGCGGATTCATGTTTACACGGTTGTTGATACTGATTCTGAGTTTGGGATGTTCCGCTCTAACGGCTCAGGTTGTTGCGCCCGGCGATTCGATTCCTGCAACGAAAAAGCAAACCGTTAAAGTCACCGTAATCGATCCGACCGGAAAGAAGAAAGTGACGTACAATGGTCAGCCGATTCTCACTGACAGTGTTCAGAAGGCCGTGAAGTTGGATCCGACGTTACTCGTGCGCGGTGAGTTCACGGTTTTTTACGAATGGAGATTGAGTCGACACTTTTCAGTGGAAGGTGGTTTGGGATTGACGTACATCGATATCAGTTATGAGTTGTTTCAGAACAACGGACGCTTTATCATGAACGGATTGCAGAGCGGCGATGCACAGTTCAATACTGGTTTTGCGGCGCGCGGACAGTTTCGATATTTTCCTGCGAACTACGAATCAGCGATCGGCGGATTTTACATCGCTCCTGCTTTTGCTTATCGTACATGGAATATGGATTACTTCGTTAGCAACGGATTGGTAAGCGAGAAATATCCGATTAAACGCCAATGGACGGAAGTGCGTCTGCAAATCGGCGAACAGGATCCTGACCCGTATTCTGTTTTATTTACAGAATGGTATTTGAATGTGGGAATGCAATTCCGCGATGAAGATCGCGTACGCGGTCAAGGTGTAACATCTGAAATTGTTCACCGCAAAGGATCGCGAGTGGTTTTCGGTGCAGGTGTGAAAATCGGATTTGTAATCTGATCAGGAATTCGCCGCTTTGTTCTTGTTGGCGAGTTGTCCGCATGCCGCATCAATATCTTTTCCGCGACTTCTGCGAACATTTACTATTACGCCACGATCCTCCAGATAGGCTTTGAATTTATCCAGACGTTCAGGAAGTGTTTGAAAAAATTCGCCTCCGTCAATAGGATTGTATTCGATGATGTTGATTTTAGCAGGAACTTCCTGCCAGAATTCGTACAACTCCGCCGCATCTTTGATGCTGTCATTGAAATCTTTGAATACGATGAACTCGAATGTTACTCGTGTTCCTGTCTTTTCGTAGAAATAATTCAACGCATCCGCCAAAACTTCAAGCGAGTTCTGCTCGTTGATCGGCATGATCTTATTGCGCTTCTCATCGTTCGCAGCATGCAATGAAAGTGCGAGATTGAACTTCACATTATCATCGCCGAGTTTAGCTATCATTTTCGCAATTCCTGCAGTGGAAACCGTAATGCGTTGCGGCGACATTCCCAAGCCGTCCGGTGAAGTGATGCGATCAACCGACTGCAAAACGTTTTTGTAATTGAGCAAAGGTTCGCCCATGCCCATGTATACAATGTTGGTCAGGGGCTGCCCGTATTTCTCCATTGCTGTATTGCGTATCAGCACCACCTGATCGTAAATTTCTTCCGGATCAAGATTGCGTAAGCGATCAAGTTTACCTGTTGCGCAGAACTTGCATGTGAGACTGCATCCTACTTGCGAGGAAATACAAGCTGTCATGCGTGTATCCGTAGGAATCAACACACCTTCCACAATGTTTCCGTCGTGCAGTAGGAATCCGAACTTGATCGTTCGGTCGCGGCTCACCTGCATATCTGCAATGGTAACCACAGGGAAGGAGAAGTTTTCTTCGAGAAGTGAACGCAACTCTTTGGAAAGATTCGTCATTTCTCCGAAACTGCGTGCAGATTTCATCCAAAGCCATTCCCAAACCTGCTTCGCGCGGAATGCTTTTTCATTCTTCGAAGCGAGGAATGATTTCAGTTCTTCAAGTGATAACTGACGGATGTTCTGACGTTTCATTGTGCAAAGGTACGAAGGAAGAGACCAGTTTGGTCATTGAATTCCTTCAACGCCGAATCCTTACATTTACGCAATGAGATTTCTTGCCGCAGATGCTGTTTACAGTGCTGAATCGGGATTTATTCCCGGAGCGGTGCTCGTTCTTGATGAACAGGGAACGGTAAAAGAGATTCTACGCGAACCGCAGGATTCTATAATGGAGAAAGCGCAGCATTTCAGCGGAGTGCTCGCACCGGGATTTGTGAATACGCATTGTCATTTGGAATTGTCGCACATGAAAGGCAAAGTTCCAATGCACACCGGATTCACAGGGTTTGCGCAATCATTGATTCCGCAACGCAAGTTTATTCCTGACGAAGAGATTGAAGCAATTGCTGTGAAGGCAGACGAAACCATGTTTGCCAACGGAATTAACGGAGTTGGAGATATCAGCAATGTGGCAATTTCGTTTGCAACGAAACGCAATTCGAAAATACAGTATCATACTTTCATTGAACTGCTGGGTTTCAATCCATCCATCGCGCAGCAATCTTTGCAAAGCGGCAAGGAATTGAAATCTGTTACACCCCAGCGAAGTTCTTTATCACCTCATGCACCGTATTCGGTTTCGGATGATCTAATGAAGCTGATTGCAGATGAAGAGCGCGCATCAACAGTAGTAACGATTCATAATCAGGAAAGTCAGGCGGAAGCGGCGTTTTCCATTGATGCATCCGGCTCTATGCAGGAATTGTATCGTTTTTTCGGAACGGACATTTCCTGGTACAAAGGATATGGCGTGAATTCGCTGCAGCATTATTTGCCTTTGCTACAAACAAACGGCAATCTGCTGTTGGTTCACAACACTTTTACTGCTGCTGAGGATATTCGCTTTGCTAATTCAATTCGTAAAAATCTGTATTGGTGTTTGTGTCCGAACGCCAATCTCTACATCGAGAACGCCTTGCCTGATATTCCAATGCTGATGAATGAAGGTTGCGCACTCACAATCGGGACAGACAGTCTTGCTTCCAACCATTCTTTGTCGGTGTTGGATGAATTGAAAGCGATTCACAAATCGTTCCCTGAAATTCCGATTGCGGATTTGTTGAAATGGTCAACGTACAACGGAGCGCAGGCTTTGGGAATGAAGTCGCTTGGCTCTTTCGAAAGCGGAAAACGTCCGGGAGTGATTTTACTTACGGGCGTTGATGCGGAACGAATCAGTGTGGAAGCGAAGGTGGAGCGGGTTGTGTGATCTACATATGCGTTCCACCGCTCAGATCTCCAACTTTCTGTTCTTTCAGCATAGCTTCTGCAACAATCAAATCCACACGAGTGGTGAGCTTGAAATTGTCCACGTTGCCGTCCACCAAATGCACTTCCTGTCCTGAAGCTTCAACAACGGAAGCATCGTCGGTAAATGTGTATTTGTATTCCTGCTGATAAGCTTTACGCAGAATGCTCAGTTGAAAACATTGCGGTGTCTGAATAAGACAATAGCGTGAGCGATCAACAGCAACCGAACGCGCCGATTCAATTTGACGAATGGAATCGTTCAAAGGAACAGCGGGAATGCCGCTACCGTAACGCTCTGCAGATTTAAACGCACCCGAAATTGTCTTTTGTGAAACCAACGGACGTACGGCATCATGAATGCCAACGAGTGCGTCGGTATCGTTGATCAGCGCAAGACCGTTTTTCACGGATTCGAAACGCGTTTCTCCTCCTGCGGTAATCTGAACAGGAACTTGCAACTGATATTCACTTGCAAGTTTATTCCACGTGTCGAATTGATCTGCTGGTAAAACAAGAATGATATTCACTTGCGGGTCGTATGCAGCGAATGCCTGAATGCTGTGAATGAGAACCGGTTTTCCGTCGAGTTTCAGAAACTGTTTCGGAATGGGAGATTGCATGCGCGAACCTTTTCCGGCCGCAACTATTATCACGTAGTGTTTCACGGCATGAATGTAGGAAAGAATGAAATTCGCACACGTGACGAAAATCGTGTAAAAGAAAAAACACCGACAAAATGTTTCAACAGGTGTTGATTAATGCCGGTGTTTTATATGAAACTGCAGCAGCGCTGCAATGCGATTAAAGAATCAGCATTGCGTCGCCGTAGCTGAGGAAGCGGTATTTTTCTTTTACTGCTTCTTTGTATGCTTTCATGACAAGATCGTATCCGCCGAAAGCAGTTACCATCATCAGAAGTGTTGATTCAGGCGCATGGAAGTTGGTCACCATTGCGTTTGCAATAGCGAAATCATGCGGCGGGAAAAGGAATCGGTTTGTCCATCCGTTGAACGGCTTCAGCATTCCTTCTGTTGAAACGGAAGTTTCAGTAGCGCGCATGCATGTTGTTCCGATTGCAACGATACGCTTCTTCTTGCGTTTCGCTTCGTTCACAATGTCTGCGCAAGACTGAGGAATTTCCAATTGCTCAGATTCCATTTTGTGTTTGGTCAGATCTTCCACTTCCACAGGACGGAAAGAACCGAGACCTACATGAAGTGTAAGCGTTCCGAAGTTCACACCTTTCAATTCAAGACGCTTGAGCAATTCGCGGCTGAAATGCAATCCTGCTGTAGGAGCAGCAACAGCACCTTCCACTTTCGCATATACCGTTTGGTAACGCTCAGTGTCTTCAGGTTGCAACGGACGGCGAATGTATTTCGGGATCGGACAGTTGCCGAGTGATTCGATTGTTGCTTTGAATTCTTCGAAAGGACCGTCGAAAAGGAAACGCAATGTACGTCCGCGTGAAGTAGTGTTGTCAATTACTTCAGCTACGAGAGAATCATCTTCTCCGAAGTAAAGTTTGTTACCGATACGGATTTTACGAGCCGGATCAACGAGAACATCCCAAAGGCGGCTTTCGCGGTTCAATTCGCGAAGCAGGAACACTTCGATTTTCGCACCTGTTTTCTCTTTGTTACCGTATAGACGTGCAGGGAAAACTTTCGTGTCGTTCAGAACCATCACATCACCATCATCGAAATAGTTGAGGATGTCTTTGAACACTTTGTGCTCGATTTTACCTGTTTGGCGGTTTACCACCATCAAACGTGACTCATCACGATTTTTCGCCGGATAATCAGCCACGAGATCCCGCGGGAGATTAAACTTGAATTGGGATAGCTTCATTCTTTATAGCGCTGCGCGTGCAAAACGCTGATTTAGTGAATCTTCCGATTTGAAGGGCAACTTACAGGTTGCCTTGTTCAGACGGAATGGGCGCAAATGTAACACTATGGAGGGGGCGTTGTCAAGTATTTAGGCAAATATCGGATGATGGAAGGGTTGCCACCCTCCAAGGGTCCGAACCCTCCAAGGGTATACACCCTTCAGCTTTGTTTGATTTCCGCTTCAAACTCCTCAATCGTCACCGCGTCTTTCAAGTGAAACTCCCCGATGCGCGTACGACACAAACTGCCTAAGTGTGCGCCTGAGTTTAATGATGCTCCGAAATCGCGGGCGAGTGAGCGAATGTATGTTCCCTTGCTGCAGCTGACACGAAAACCGGCAGTGAAGATATCATGTGGTTCTTCTGATGTAACAACACTGTTATCCCAAGATGTAAGTTCAAATTCACGGATATTCACTCTGCGCGGAGGCATTTCCGTTTCTGTTCCTTTTCTGGCGTGATGATACGCGCGCTTTCCGTCGACGCGGATTGCAGAGAATACAGGTGGAACCTGATCAATATCGCCAACGAACGAGGGAATCGCAGCAAGAGCTTGCTCGTGCGT
>JBJOKQ010000101.1:0-11047 GCA_046046005.1 Bacteroidota bacterium
TTTGTGCAGCTCCGGGTGCAAATCTGTTCTGATAAACGCGGGCGAAAATGACGGCGAAGGACACGTATTGGCGCAGGTCGCACGAAAGTTTGGAGTGAAGTCTGCAAATTTCATGAACGGCACAAAGGCTTTCGATGTAGTGAATCAGCATGCTGAGTTTGACTATTGGTTTATGCACGACGAAACCATGCAGCAATTAGCTTCAAAAATTTATGGTTTACCTGAAAATCGACTTCCTGTTGTCGGTCATTTGTTGGAAGATATTGCTCGCAATTACACGCCCGGAAGTTTGCTTGAATCGAAAGGTTGTAAAGGGAAGGGGCAGTTTGTTATCGCTTTCTTCACTTCGCCACTCTTCTTTGATGAAAACGTAAACGCGTATGCGGGAATTGAGGCATTCTCAGAACGATACAATAATGTTATCACTTTTGTGAAACCGCACCCGCACGATAAGAGTTTTCTGTGGGATAAAAATAATCCGCGTATCATTCGATTGGATTTCCGTTCTGAAAATATGTCCAGCGAGAATGTATTATTTGAAATGCTCTCTCAATCGAATTGTGCCGTTTCCATCGCTTCAACAGTAGCGTTTCAGGCAGCTTGGTTCAGAATTCCTTCATTAACATTTGAGATGGGCGATTCATCACGATTACCATATACTGACGGTGTTCGCATAGCGCATGTTCGAAACAAAGAAGAACTTATTGATGCGCTTGAACGTGTTTATGCAGCATCGAAGTCGCGTGTTGCTTTGAATGCGGAAGCGAATAATTCCGACCAAAGTGTTGCACATAAAGTTGCTGCTTACCTTAGATCCTGATTTATGGCAATAATTCTTTCAGATAATTCAACCTTCGAAAAGCAAAGCGGCTATGGCTTCATACAACGCCTGAAATTCCGTTGGCGCGTGAAGCGTGAGTGGAAGCGGACGGACAAGCGTCTGGAAGATACATTACGTATGAAGAAATGTTATGTCGGACCTTTCAAAGGAGAGTTCGGTCACATGACAGCACACACAGCGCCGTTTCTCATGTATTTGCATAAAAACGGAGTGCAGATTATCTACTGCGGAATGGAGTTGCACAAACCTTTGCTTGTGGATGATAACCGGAATTCAATCATTCATGATTTTCGTGCATTACGTGACTTCTTTGCGGAAGTTGGGCCAAGAGGAAATTCTACAGAGCCTCCTGAGGATGTGAAAGCTGAAATACGGAAATTTGAGAAGGAAGCGAATGATTCAGGGTTTCCTTTCTGGAACATTGGAGACAATTTTTATTATTGGTTCGTACATCGGAATTGGTTGTTGGACGGACATACATTCACCTATGATTTGCAGAAAGCATATCAAACCGGTCAGGAGAATTCCGTGTGTATTTTCCCTCGTACGAAAGGAGCCGCTTTTACAAAGAACAATGGTGAGCGTTGGGATTACGAAGAAGTTATTGCTGCTGTTCAGCCGTATTTTGATAAAGTTTACGTCTGCGGACATCCCAGTCAGTGCGCAACTTTAAAGGTGAACGGTAATGCAGAACTTTGTGTTTCCGCTGACAACAGAGTGATGCTGGAAAAGTGTGCCAATTCTCAACTGATTATCACGCAGCATTCAGGTGTAAACAATATCGGTGAATACACGAATACCAAAGTGCTGATTATTTACAAAGGCGGACAAGCAATAGACGATATCGGAAGTATCTACAACACATTACGGTTTCGTCCTTCTATAGGTACCCGGCATCCCTTATCATTCGCATTTACGATCGAACAGATAAAGGATTTCGCTAAGGGCTTCTCAGATAACAAATTCAGGACACCTTCAGATTGGCCATTTACAAGGGGAAAACTCTAAAAACATTATCTTTGATCGTATGAGTAAACAATTAGCTCAAAAGATTGAAGAGTTTATTGATTCCGTTCGAGGACTGAAGGTAGCGGTAGTTGGAGAAACCATCACAGATGAGTTTGTAGAAGTGGTTTACGAAGGGTATTCAATGAAATCGTTTTGCCCTGTATTTCGTTTGGTGGAAGGTGTTGAGCCCATGCGTCAGGAAGGCGGTTCGGCAGCTATTGCAGGTCATCTGCGCGATTTTGTGGCTTCCGTTGAATTGATTTCAAATGAGAAACATGAAATTGTGAAGACGCGATTTATTGATGCCTCTGACAGAAAAAAGCACACAGAAATAAACCGATTCGACAAATCGAAGTTCGGACCCTTGAAAGTGAACACGGCGGATTACGATGTAGTGATTGTGGCAGATTTCGGACATGGTTTCTGTGATCAGCTTCAGATAAATGACGGATTTCATTTGATGACACAAACAAACTCGAACAATTTCGGATTTAACAGAATGTCCAAGTGGAAATCGTATCGAAAGAAAAGCGTGACATTGGATTTGCGTGAAGCGAGTCTGCAAATGAATAAATCCATTAAAGGCGACAAGGATTCTGAGGTAAAAGAGTTGTTCGGTTATGAAATTAATTCCGAACATATGTTTGTGACGCTGGGCAGCAGCGGCTCACTTTATACCAACGGCAGTCGGATCGTAAGACAGCCTTCATTCAAGAGTCAGATCGTTGATACTATCGGAGCAGGTGATACATATTTTTCTTTCTGCTGCTTGCTTGCGCACATCACGCCTGAAATCAATGATATGATCGTTCCTTCTCTTGCTGCAAGTTTGTCTACGACGTGGTTGTGCAATGAGAAATCCGTAACAAAGCAAATGCTACTCGATTATGCATCTAGAACAGTATAGTAAACAGTTTTCAGAATGGTTTTCTGATCCTGCGATTGCAGGCGGAGTAGGTGATGCTGTTCGTCTACTGAAATCTTCGCGCAGAGTTTTCTTTCTCGGAAACGGCGGTTCGAACGCAATTTCATCGCACATGATGGAGGACTACGGAAAGATCGCAGGACTTCAGACGTACGCTTTTTCAGATGCAGCATTGATAACTTGTTATGCAAACGATTACGGCTATGAGAATGCTATGGCCGAGTGGCTGAAGTTGCATTTTCAGGAAGGAGATGTACTTGTTGCAACTAGCAGTTCGGGAGAATCAAAAAATATTGTGAACGCGGCTGCTGTTGCCAAAGCGAAAGGCGGAAAGATTATCACGTTAACAGGTTTCGGACAGAACAATACATTGAGCAAAGCCGGAGACGTTAATTTTTATCTCAATGTTCGTGACTACGGAATGGTAGAATGTTTTCATCAGGTTATTCTGCACGTAATTTTAGATTCATTGAATGGCTGATCGCATTCTGATTACCGGAGTTGCCGGATTCATCGGCTCCAATCTTCTCGATTTTCTCGTAAAGAAGACGGATTGGGAAATTGACGGCGTAGATAATCTAACTACCGGGTCCAAAATAAATATAGAGCACCAATTAACCAATCCTCGTTTTACATTTATTGAAAACGATTTGGTCGTAATCCAATCTTTGAAGAAGTACAAGTACGTTTTTCATTTGGCTGCGCTTCCTCGTATTCAACCGAGTTTTGAGTTAATAAATGAGCATATCACACACAATGTTTTGCGTGCAGGACATTTGATTGAAATAATGATTCGGGAGAATTATTTCCCGCGTATTATTTACAGCGGTTCAAGTGCGATTTACGGAACACCGACTTTGATTCCCACGCCTGAAGAAGAGAAAATCGATTGTCTAAGTCCATATGCTTTTCAAAAGTATGAAGTGGAGAAATATCTCGAACTTCTTTCAACACGTTTCCCGTTGGATTATGTTACGCTTCGTTATTTCAATCCTTACGGACCTCGAAGTTTCAATCCTTTGAATCCGTTCAACGCATACAGTAGCGTAGTCGGCATTTTTCTCAATCGCAGGAAGAATAATCAGCCATTACTCGTTACGGGTGATGGAAGTCAGCAACGTGATTTTATACATGTAGCCGATCTGGCGAAAGCGAATTATCATGCCGCTATTTACGATGGTAAATTGAATACCGCTTTTAATATCGGTTTCGGCAGTACAATGAGCGTATTGGATTTGGCGAAATCGATTTCTTCGAATTACTCTTTCATTCCGAAACGTGAAGGGGAAGCCGAAATTACTTTTGCAGATAATTCAAAAGCCCGCAGGATTCTGCAATGGGAACCGGAACATCAATTGGAATCTTATCTTAAATCGGAATTGCAATGAAAGTAGGATTCGCATGCGGTGTGTTTGATCTGTTTCATGCAGGTCATGTACTCATGTTGCAGGAGTGCAAGCAGCATTGCGATTACCTTTTGCTTGCGTTGAATTCAGCGGATAGTTTTGACACGGCAATTAATCCCGGCAAGCGAAAGCCGTTGTACTCTCTGGAAGAACGCGTTCTCATTCTTTCTTCTGTAAAGTATGTTGATGAAGTTGTTGTGTATACGAGCGAAGAAGAACTTTTGGAAATTCTGAAAACGCGGAAAATAGATATCCGATTTCTGGGTGATGATTACAAAGGAAGAAAGATCACCGGATCAGAATTGAATATTCCGATTCACTATACAGATCGCAGCCACGGAATGTCAACTTCTTTGATTCGTAAAAAGGCGGAAGGAGGTGAGCTGAGATGAGTGCATGGTTGAATTACATGCGAAAGAGAATTCTGGATTGGAAGATATACCGCAGAATTCACTTACGATATCCAATAATGTTTCCGGGATGCCGTATCGTTTCATTGCTGCCGCCGGATGTTGAGAAACGTATTCAGCAAGGCGTGGTTATCGAAGAGAATGTTTTTATCAATAACGACATTGAATTTCTCGGTCGCTATATTTATTTAGGCAAGAATACGATGATCGGTGCATGCCGCTCAATCGGGAATTTTACCAGCATTTCATCCGGTGTGCGAATAGGATTAATGGCACATCCTTCTGATTTTATCAGTACGTCACCTGTTTTCTATGCGACCAGAAGAGGTTGGGTATCGAAAGAATTGTTTCAGGAAGATCAGGGTATGCGTACAGTAATCGGAGCTGATGTTTTAATTTCCGCAAACGCCATGATCAAAAATGGTGTAACTATTGGTCATGGAGCTATTATCGGTGCCGGCGCGTTTATTGATAAAGATGTTCCTCCATATGCCGTAGTTGTTGGTTCACCTGGACGCGTTGTCAAATATCGTTTTGATGAACCTATGATCAAACGACTTTTAGAATCAGAGTGGTGGAGCCTTCCTGAAGAAACAATTCGTAAAGGGGGCAATTTTTCGAATCCCGAATTATTCCTGAATGCAATCGGAAAGTAGGATGGAAAACATTCTCTTTATTGCTTATCAGTTTCCACCGCGAGGCGGAGCAGGAGTGCAGCGCAGCGTGAAACTGGTGAAGTACCTGCGTGAATTCGGATATAACCCGATTGTTCTCACGGTAGAGGCAAACGACATACGAAAAGGCGGTTACCCTGAAGACGCATCGTTATTGCAGCAACTACCGGAAGATATAACCATCATTCGTACGCCGGCTCATGAACCGATAGATGTGATAAACCGTCTCATCTGCTGGAAGATTTTCCGATTGGCATGGTTTTTCAATTACAAAAAGTTCTGGGAACGCTCGGCGCTATGGCCTGCAAGCGTTTTGCCAACCGCATGTAAGATCGTTGCAGAACACAATATCAAGCTCGTTTACACAACCTCCGGACCGTTTTCCTCTCTGGAATTAGGAATGGAATTGAAACGTAAGACAGGAATCAAATGGGTTGCGGACTTCCGTGATCCCTATACTGATGCGTACGCTTGGGACTTTCCTTCCAAATTTCATTGGTTGAAACAAAGAAAGTTTGAGTCCCGTATTATACCTGAAGCGGATAAGGTAATTCTGAATACGCCCGAGGCACGAAAACTCTTTATCGCAAGAGGTTTGACTTCTGAATTGAAATCCATTTGCATTACCAATGGCTACTGAAGCGAAACTCATCATCGGTTATTCCGGTTCGTTAGCCTTTTACGAGGGAAATTACAAGCGCCGTCGTAACAGTTGGACAGATTGGTTCTGGACGTACAATCATTATTCTACAGATCCATCAACTCGTTCGGCTTCATATTTGTTCAGGGCCGTTGCAAAACTTGTGAAGTCCGGCAAAATTAAAAAAGGTGATGTGCTCATTGATTTATGGGGTAATATCGCACATGATTACAAAACGCAAGCGGCGGAATTAGGCATTGCAGATTTTGTAAGGATTGAAGGTTATCTCTCAAAAACTGAATCGCTGAAACGTAGTGAACATTGTGATGTTCTGTATCTGCCAATGGAAAGTCCCACGAATCTGGGCAAACCGCTTTTCATTCCGGGTAAAGCATTCGAGTATATGCAGACCGGAAAACCTATTCTTGCATTGAGTCACGATTGCGATTGTATTGATATCTTGAAACCATCAGGATTGCTTGCTGTCTTCAAACCAAATGCGGAAAATGATATTGCCGATTGGATTGATTCCATGATCCGCAGTGCTGACAAACGCAGCAGCTATTCTCCGAATCCTGATTATATCTCACGATTCGCATTTCGAAATATCACTGCACAGGTTGCAGGAGTTTTTGACGAGCTGCTCAAACGATAAGTTCAGAATGGGTGCATTTGCTTAACTTTACAGGCACCATCGCTAATCCGATTTATCGTTTCATTCTCAATGAGTCATCACAACCCACCGCCGGGATTCGGAGTAAGGAAAATCACAATTGAGGACATGGCTCCTGATTGTGAGATTTTCATCAATCAACAACTCTATAGTCTCAGTGAGCTTGTACAGAACAAACGAGTTGTGGATATCGGTTGCGGTTATGGGCGAAATCGCGTCATTGTAGAGAAAGCAGGAGGTGAATGGGTAGGAGTTGAACCATTTGAAGGTGGCGCACACACCGTTGTTGGAAGCGCAGAAAATTTACCGTTTAAAAACGCGGAGTTCGACGTTGCAATCATGGACGCTGTTCTGGAACACGTACCTGATGCTGCAGCGGCATTTCGTGAAGTTGCAAGGGTGTTGAAGCCGGGTGGAATTTTCATCGGTTACGTAGCATTTATGGAGTGCTTTCATGAGATTTCATATTCACATCTTTCTTTCAAAGCGCTTGAACATTTTTCGAATGTAAACGGACTGAAACTGAAAAAAATATCAGGCGGTTCCAGATTTGGAATAGACTATCACAAGCAAGTACTTTACTATCCATTGCCTTATCGATATCTGAGAGGTTTTCAGGCGTGGAGAATCCGAAGTTTTATTAAGCTGAAATCATTTGCTGTTTATTGGGCATATCGAATGGTGAAGAAATTGAGCAGCAGTGAAGCTTCCAGAAAATCAAGATTGTACTTCCAGGTTGAGTGTCTGAGACAGTCCAACGGTTTTCAGTTTATCATCAGTAAACCACAGGAATAATATGAACGGTATTCGCAGGATTGCTCTTGTAATCGGAACGCGTCCGAATTTTATCAAAGTCACCCGCTTCAGAGAAGTAGCAGCTCGTTATCCCGAAATGGAGTTGACCATTATTCATACAGGGCAACATTACGACGGGAAGATGGCGGATATCTTCTTTCAGCAATTCAATCTTACTCCTGATCATTTCCTTGGCGTTCCTCCCGGAAGTCCGAATTCTCAAATGGCAGAAATCATGTTGCGCCTTGAAAGAGTATTCACAGATTTCAAGCCTGATTTGGTTCTCGTAGTTGGTGATGTGAATTCAACACTCGCTGCTGCCGTTACTGCAAATAAGATGAACATCCGAATAGGTCATATCGAAAGCGGATTAAGAAGTAATGATCGCGGTATGCCGGAAGAATTCAATCGGTTGCTTACTGATGAATTGTCAGATTTGTTATTTGTAACGGAAAGTTCAGGTTTGCATCATCTTCAGCAGGAAGGTAAAAAAGGTCGTGTTTTCTTCGTAGGAAACACGATGATCGATACAATGGTGGCGTTTCGTCAGCAGATTGATGCTTCACCCGTTCTTGAAAATCTGAACGTAACCGCAACGCCTTATATTCTCATGACGATGCATCGTCCATCGAATGTTGATGTAAAGGAAGGACTTGAGCTTTTGTTGGAATTGGTGAACCGTTTAACCGGTAAATACAAAATCGTTTTCCCTGTTCATCCGCGAACAATAAAGTTCATGGAAAATTTCAATCTGCTCGGCGCTTTTAAATCGAACGCTAATCTGATTTTTACTGAGCCATTGGATTATTTCGCTTTTCAGAAACTCATCAAGCATTCATCTTTTGTGCTCACAGACAGCGGCGGAATTCAGGAAGAGACAACGTTCCTTCAAGTGCCTTGTTTGACGCTTCGTCCGAATACGGAAAGACCGGTAACGGTTACTGTCGGTTCAAACGTTTTGCTTCCATTTGATGTGAAAGGCGTGATGGAATGCGTTGCGCAAATTGAAAACGGATCATTCAAGAAAGGAAGTGTACCGGAATTGTGGGACGGCAGTGCTACAGAGCGGATTTTCGAAGTAATAAATCAAATCTGATTTTTTAGATGAGGATATTTCTGACGTTCAATGATTATCCGGGAGGAATTTATTCTTCTCAGGTAATTGATGTCTGTCGGTATCTTCGCGAAATCACTAAGCAGCGCATTCTGCTTGTAGCTTTCGTTTCGATGCGAAACTACTTTTCTGTTCGTCGTGCGATAAAGTTACAAGATGCGACAGCAGTTGTACTTCCGATGTTTCCGGGAATCAGAAATTGGAAAATGAATTCGTGGATGTTGCGACACGTATTATTTCGTCGGCGCCCGGAATTTATTGTAGCGCGTGGGCCGTTTGCAACATTGTTGGCAGCAAATATCAATTCAGTCCCTGTGTGCTTTGACGCGCGTGGGGCCTATTGGAGTGAGTTTAAGGAATTCGATGTATCCAATGGAAGTTTTACGGCTGAGGAAATCCGAAACATCGAATCAGAAGCATTGAAGAAAAGTAAAACCGCAATAGCTGTTTCCGAAGCACTCGTGAATTATTGGAGGAGTGAATTCAATTACTCGGATAATAAACATGCAGTAATTCCGTGTACCCTGCGTACAGATTTTCGTTACGGCGAAACGACATCGAATAGTAGTATGATTCGAATTGTATTCGCAGGAGGAAGCGGCCCTTGGCAAAACCTGAAGACGTTATCTGATTTGTTATTACCGGTTTTCAATAAACGGGCTGATATTTCTCTGATATTATTGGTGAAAAACGTACCGCAGGATTTTGAACTGGCGAGAAAGTTTCCGGAACGCGTAACTCAAAAATGGGTGAGCGAGTTTGAAGTTCAGAATATATTGAGTCAATGCGATTACGGTTGGTTGGTTCGTGATAATTCCAATACGAATAAAGTAGCTTCGCCGGTCAAGTTCGCGGAGTATCTCGCTGCGGGACTTCGCGTTATTATCTCCGAATCTTTAGGCGATTTTTCCGAGTTCGTAACCCAAAACTCGTGTGGTATTGTAGTTACAGAAACATCTGATCTTTCCGGTTTAGAAAAAGTTACTGCAGAAGAAAGAGCAAGAATTTCAAATCTCACCAAGGCATACTTCGTAAAGAATATGTACTCCGAACAGTATAGAAAAGTATTATGCGTTTAGCTCTTCTTACAGATGGCATTACGCCCTACGTTACCGGTGGAATGCAAAGGCATTCATACAATATTTGCCGTTTCCTGGCGGGACAAGGTGTTTACGTTGATTTGTATCACTGCGATCCGCAGCAACGTATTGCAAAACTGCCGGATGTATTCACCGAAGAAGAGCGGAAGTACATCACATCAATCGTGATACGGTTTCCGGATTTCGGTAAAATGCCGGGCCATTATATTCGGGAATCGTATGAGTATTCACGACTGATTGCAGCTGAGTTACACAAACGCCAACCTGTTGATTTTATATATGCCAAAGGATTTACAGCCTGGCATATCCTTTCACTTCGTGAAGCGGGTAAAATAAAATTGCCACCTGTTGGTGTAAATTTTCACGGCTATGAAATGTTTCAGCATCAATCAGGTTTCCTTGAAAAGCTGAAATCAAAACTGCTTCTGAAGGGTCCGGTGATTTATAACGTATCTAAAGCCGATTATGTATTTTCCTATGGAGGCAAAATCACGGAGATAATTGCAGGAATTGGCGTGAATCGCAACAGAATTGCTGTAATTCCCGGGGCTGTTGATGAACAATGGGTAAGAACTGCACCGGAGCAGCCTCATGATCCGATTCGCTTTCTGTTCGTTGGAAGGAATGAAGTACGCAAGGGATTGAAGGAACTTTTGCACGGTTTTTATAGTGCTTTTGGTGCTGCAAGTGATAAAGTGGAATTGGTAGTAGTAGGTTCGCATCCGAAACACAAGGCAGGCGGAAATGTTAAGTTCATTGGTGAAATTACTTCTGCTGATAAATTGAAAGAAGTCTATGCTGCTGCTGATGTGCTTGTCACACCAAGCTATGCGGAAGGTTTTCCGAATGTGATTCTGGAGGCGATGGCAAACGGTCTCGCCGTTATTGCTACGGAAACCGGCGCTGTGAGTATGCTGGTTGGCAGCGATAATGGAATTCTCTTGAAAGAGCCGCAACCGGAAAAGATCGCAGAAGCATTAAAGTTGATGGCAGGTTTATCGAAGCAAAATCTCTATGAGTTAAAATCCGCTTCTATCAGAAAAGTGCAAGAGCAATTTACTTGGCAAAAGTCGGGAGCTGTGCTCATGGATTTTCTCAAATCCTTGCCGGTTAATGTTCCTGATTAGGAATGAAAGTAGCCGTATTCTGACGATATTTGTTTAAAGGAATTCGGTTTTGCTACAATTTCTCAAACAACAACGCCTGTTTATTTTCATCCTTGGCTTATGGATCGCCTCGGGTGTTGCTTCCGTTTGGGCTGCGATGATTGTGATTCCTGTGTCTGTTCTGATCATGCACAGGAAAAAGATGTACGTAGAAATTTTAACCGGTTTTCTTTTCCTTTTAATCCTGTCCGACAGTCGACAGCCCATGTTCGCATTCGCGGCAGATGTTAAGAACGTTTTTATTCTTGTTCTTGGTGCATTGGTTTTTACCGATCGTAAAGTATTCAGCTCTCCT
>JBJOKQ010000102.1:0-11014 GCA_046046005.1 Bacteroidota bacterium
GTGAATCATTCGCTCCCTGAACACCCGCGAAGTTGGAAGCCATTCGTGCAGGATCGCCACGACTGCCGCTGTAGCGATTCGTTTCTTCAACAGAAAACATCCGTCCGCTCCCCGCGCCCATTTCATTTACTGTCCCGTCTTTTCCTGTAGCTTTAATTACCACTTCTCCGACCTCAACGGTACTCGATTCGAGCTCCAGATTCAGTATTGTTTCCTTTCCTGTATTCACGATAACATTAGGAACAGTTAACGGAAGATAGCCTGTGTATTTCACACGAACACTGAAACGGCCCGGAGCAACATTCGTGAAACGAAAATTGCCATCCACATCCGTTACTCCACCATCCGCTTTACTTGAATCACTGTATAATTCAACCACAGCGCCAATCAGCGGAATGCGTGTTTCTTTATCTACAACATTTCCGCGTACCGAAGTAGTTCCTTGCGTAAACACATCAAGAGAAAAGAACAGTAGAATGAAAATAAAAACGTGTTTCATAAACCATGTTTTAACCAAAGGTAGAACACTGTTTTTATGAAACAAGAGTGTTTGCGAAATACAATGAACGTGAATCCATGTTGACGAAAACTGCAACAAATTCCGCAAGCCGATTGCATTAATTGCAAATCAGAAACGGAATTCCTTGATGGTAGCCACAAAAAACTTCACCTTTTCTTTTTCAAGATCAGGATACAATCCATGACCGAGATTGGCGATATGCTTTGAAGGTCCGAAAGCACGCAACATCTTCTCCGTTTCCGACTTGATCGTTTCGAAATCTGCATACAGTAAACACGGATCAGCATTGCCCTGCAAAGTTTTTTCATTTCCGATCAGCGCACGCGATTCTGCAACATCCATTGTCCAGTCGAGTCCGATTGTGTTGCACTTCAATTTTCCTAAATCTTCCCGAACAAAGAATGCATCCTTTGCAAACACAGTCAAAGGAACAACACCGTGTAATGCGTTGCAGATATCCGAAATGTATGGCAAAGCAAACTCGCGATATTGAGCAGGAGAAAGAATTCCGGCCCATGAATCAAATACCTGGAGCATATCTGCGCCGGCCTTCACTTGTGCTTTGAGATAGTGAATCGTGCTCTCAGTTATTTTCTCGAGTAACATATGCGCAAGACGCGGTTCAGTGTAAAGGAATTTTTTCGCGCGTGAAAAAGTTTTAGAACCACTGCCTTCCACCATGTATGCAAGTAATGTCCATGGAGCACCGGCAAAACCTATAAGCGGTACGCGCCCTGCCAAAGCTGTTTTCGTAAGGCGAATAGCATCACACACATACGATAGATCATTTTCTCCATCTGCAACACGGAGTTTATTGATATCGTATTCCGACTTCACTGTATTCTCAAACCACGGTCCTCGTGCTTCCACCATTGTGTAAGGCAGACCCATCGCTTCCGGTATAACAAGTATATCGGAGAATATGATTGCGGCATCAACACCGAGAATATCGACTGGTTGTATTGTAACCTCCGCAGCAAATTCCGGGGTTTTAACCAACTCAATGAAGCCGCCCATCTTGGCGCGTACTTCGCGATATTCAGGCAATACACGTCCGGCCTGACGCATGAGCCACACAGGAGTGCGTTCGGTTTTCTCGCCACGCGCCGCACGAAGGATCAGATCATTTTGCAAATTCATGGCGCAAAGTTAAACCTACGAACGAATCGAATTGTCAGAACAATGTGATTCTGATCACGATCATCTTTGTTTTATAGTTTTTAAAGTGAGATTCATCATTTAAATTTATGCTCTCAATTCTTCTCAAGGAATTAAACTAATAATCGACTAGTTAATATCAAACCCATGAATCGATTTACACTAGCAGTCATCTTACCAATTTTACTGTGCATTTCTTTATCAGCACAAACACCCTTAGAGTGGGCGATAAACTGCGGTTCATCAATAATACTTAATGCCGACGAAGGAAACGCGGTTGCTTCAGATTCGGCCGGAAACGTATATGTAACAGGCACTTTCACCGGCTCAACGGATTTTGACCCCGGAAGCGGAACGTACAATCTTACAGCTTCAGGAGGCGGAGACATATTCGTCATGAAGCTTAATGCTGCAGGTAATTTGGTTTGGGCATACAACTTTGGTGGATCTGCTACGTATGTTGACGCCGGACAAGAGATTGTTATCGGACCTAATGGGAATGTTTATGTTTCTGGAGTCTTTAATGGTTCCGCTGATTTCAATCCCGGCCCTGGTACATTTGTTATGAACGCTTCAGGAAACTCAGACGCGTTTCTTTTGTGTCTGACAACTACAGGAAACTTTGTTTGGGCATCCCAACTCGGCGGAAATGGCGGTGGAGAAAACATTTACAGTCTTTGCTTTGATCCAAGCGGAAATCTGATCGTTGGTGGTGACTTTCAATCCACAGTGGACTTTAATCCTTCTGTGGCAACATATCTTCTGAGTTCATCAGGGTTGTATGATGCTTTTATAATGAAAATGACTGCGACCGGAACATTTGTTTGGGTCGGTAAAATGGGTAGCGCTACAGGAAGTGAGAGTGTTGCTGATATAGCTGTTGATTCTGCCGGAAACATTTATTCCACCGGTGTATTCGAGAGCACTACTGATTTTGACCCGGGCGCGGGTACATTCAATCTTGTCTCATCAGGCAGTGGAGATCCCTTTATCGCCAAATGGTCAAATACCGGAACGTTTGTATGGGCGCGTTCTCTTTCCGGCATTCCAAATGCGAACGGATCATCAATTGCTTTGGACGGTTCCGGCAATGTCTACACAACAGGAAGATTTTGGGGGACAACCGACTTTGATCCGGGCGTAGGTACAGCGACTTTAACTTGGGCAGGAGATTATGATATCTATCTGCTTAAATTAAATAACGCGGGTAACTATGTGTGGGCTCGAAATTTGGGTTCTTCAACTGAAGACTACGGCAAATCAATCCAACTTGATACTGATGCCAACATTTATCTTGGAGGTTACTATTCGGGAACCGTTGATTTCGATCCGGGAGTCGGCTCTTACCCTTTATCTGCAACAGGAACATTCTATGATGCGTTCCTATTGTCTGTTGACTCTTCCGGCAATTTCCGTTGGGCTAAGGATCTCAGCGGAACAGGCAGCGTTCAAATTTTCGATCTGGACCGAAACACAAACGGCGACATCTACACAACCGGTCGCTTCGGAGCAATATGTGATTTTAACCCTGATGCAGGAACATTAAATCTTACTTCAAATGGCGGACAAGATTTATTTGTACAGAAGTATTATGAATGCACAAATCAGGGTTACACCATCTCTCCTGTTTCATGCACAGCGTATACTTCACCAAGCGGAAATCTCGTTTGGAATACAAGCGGGACGTATTACGACACAATAATTAATCCTTCAGCATGTGACAGTGCGCATTATGTAGTAACCGTTAACCTCACAGTACTGAGTCCTACAAGTTCTACAATTAATCCGGTATCCTGCGGAATCTACACTGCACCAGACGGGAGCTCTCACTTTTCTTCAAGTACGTTTACCTGCACCATTCCAAACGCGGCCGGATGTGACAGCACAATTACAGTTGCATTGACCGTAGAAAATATTAATTCAACAATTACTCAAAACGGTTTGACGCTAACATGTGCGGAAAGCGGGGCACAGTATCAATGGATCGATTGCGTTACCAATACGGTAATCGCAGGAGCAAACGGACAATCGTACAATGTTTCAAGCAACGGATCTTACGCGGTTATAATTACAACAAACAACTGTTCAGATACTTCGGCATGCTACATTGTAAACAGTGTTGATGTTTGGGATAATCACTTTTCACAGTTCAGTTTCCACCCGAACCCTGCCAGTGAAATTGTGAATTTTAATGCCCCTGCAGGATCAACGATATCTCTATACAACAGCATTGGAGAACAAGTAATTTGCCTGTATAACACTTCATCATCAATCTCACTGGATGTCTCCACATTACCCGATGGATTTTACCTCGTTGAAGTTGTTCACGACGCTACTCGTTTCAAAAACAAATTGATCATTCAAAAATAGAATTCATCGACCACAGAAACCGTATTCGTTTAAACCGGTTTGAGTTTACGGAAGGCTAATTCGTATCTTTGCCGCAAATAAACACACAGTGAGTACAAAGCATTCATTCGACATTGTTGTTGTAGGCGGAGGTTGTGTAGGACTGGCAGCTGCTTACAAAATCAACACGCGTTATCCGCATTTGAAAGTTGCGGTGCTTGAAAAAGAAGATCATTTATCGCCGCACCAGACAGGACACAATTCAGGTGTTATACACTCCGGAATTTATTACAAACCGGGTTCTTATAAAGCGAGACTGTGTGTTGAAGGTCGTCGAGAGTTGGTTGCATTTGCAAAAGAACATGGTATTGCACATGACATTTGCGGGAAGATTATCGTTGCTACTCACGAAAGTGAACTAGCGCATATGAATAAAGTGTTCAACAACGGCAAGGCTAACGGCGTTGAAGACATTGAGTTGATTGATGCCAAGCGAATGAAAGAAATCGAACCGTTTGTTGAAGGCATCGCAGGCATTTGGGTTGGCTGCACAGGTATAATTGACTTCCCGGGCGTAACGAGAAAATTGGGCGAATTACTCGAAAAGAATTTTGAAGGTAGCCGGGTATTCATCAAAACAGAAGCGCAGGATTTTGTGCATCACGGTGATTCCACCGACATTATTACCAATAACGGAACGTTCAATGCAAAATACATTGTAACGTGCGCCGGTTTGCATAGTGATCGAATTGCGAAGAAAGAAGGAACCAAATCCGATGCAGCAATTGTAGGTTTCCGCGGAGACTATTACGATCTTACGGAGAAGGGAATGAAAAAGGTGAAGAACCTGATCTATCCGGTTCCGAATCCGAAGTATCCTTTCCTCGGCGTACATTTCACGAGAATGGTACACGGTGGTGTGGAATGCGGTCCGAATGCGGTTTTTGTTTTCAAACGTGAAGGATACGGAAAAACATCATTCAGTTTCAAAGACACATGGGAAGCTTTAACGTTCAAAGGAACGTGGAAGTTCTTCTTCGATAATATGAAATTCGGGCTGGACGAATACCGTGGAGCTTTCTCGAAAAAATTCTTTCTTAAACGATTGCGCACACTCATTCCTTCATTGGAATCAGATGATATTGTAGCAGCGCGTTCAGGAGTTCGTGCCATGGCATTATCACCTCAAGGAAATATGCTGGACGACTTTAAAATTGAACACCGCAACAATGCGATTCATGTATTGAATGCTCCATCACCTGCAGCAACTGCATGCTTATCCATCGGAAAAGCTATTGAAGAAATGGCTACTGAGAAATTCGGATTGAAGTAATTTACTTCGACATTCTGAAAATATCTTCGGTTGCCTTTTTAATCTTCAACGCAATTTCATCAGTCGGTAAATCATTCGCATCCTTACCGAATGGATCTTCAATTTCTTCCGCAAGCAATTCCAAACTTGCAAATGCATAGAAGATGAACGACACAATCAATACCGTCCAGAAGTGATAGGTAGTTGAGATTCCGAATGGAATTGTAATCGTATAGAAGAACACAATCTTCTTGATGAACATGCTATACGAATACGGAATCGGTGTTGACTTGATTCTTTCGCATGCACCCATCAATTCTGCAAATGAACGGAGTTCATCATTCATCATCAGCATTTGTACTTCCGATATCTTTCCCGATTTCTGCAAGTGATGAATCTCCGCAACAAGATCCGCAAGAATTGCATTGGGAACATGTCCTGCTCCCGTGTATCTGTCCAGTCCAACACCGGGAACTTCCAGCCAATCTTTGGTCGACATTTCTTTTCGCAGATGATCTTTACAAGCAAAGAAATAGTTCGTTAATAATGCCTGAGCTTTTGCAGAATCTTCACGCGACAGAAATGCACTGAGTTTCATTGCCAGACTTCTGCTGTGATTTACAAATCCGCCCCAAAGTCGTCTTCCCTCCCACCAACGATCATAAGCTGTGTTAGTTCGGAAAACCAACATTAGTGAAATCACAAAACCAAGCAACGAGTGAATTGCAATAGTGCCTTCAAAATCCCACTTCCACACACAAGTAATCAGATAAACCAGAATTGCACTGAAAATTGCCATACCGATAATTGCGGGCAGCAACATGCGGAAAGTATCACTCTTGTGAAATGACAATATCAGTTTATACCAGTCTTTGGGGTTGTAAGCAATCATGCTGCAAATGTAAATGGTTTTGAGGAATTGGGATTGGGAAATGGAGATTCATAACTGTGAGCGATCGAACGGTGAATTGCAAACGTTGGAACGATGAACAATCGAACGGCCAACCGATTAACTTTGTTGCATGTCGGAAAATCACCGCATTGATAAATGGCTTTGGAGCGTGCGTTTGTTCAAGACGCGTTCGCTTGCTGCTGAATCTGTTCGAGGCGGAAAGATAAAACTGAACGGTGAACCTGTTAAGCCATCTAAAGAATTGAAATTAAACGACACAATCAGTTTCCGATTCGGACCGATCGTGAAATCATTTGGTGTAATCGGCTTCCCGACATCACGTGTAGGAGCGCCGTTGGTGAAAGAATATTGTGAAGACCTTACGCCTCCTGAAGAATACGAAAAACTGAAAGTGGCCAGGGAATTTGAAAAACCGTTCTTCTATACAGGAAAAGGTCGACCGACTAAAAAAGATCGCAGAAAACTGGATGAAGGTTTCGGGTATTGACAAATGCATGCGTTGATTAAGTTCATGGTACGCAATAGTGATTAACTTTGCCGAATGGCAGAATTCAATTACGATGAACTGAGAAAAAAACTCAACGCCGGCGGTTCATGGCCGCAGGTATATATGTTTAAATTCATCGTACCATCTGACAATCAGAAAATCGCTTTGACAGAAAGTTTATTCGAGGATGATGCTGAAATAAAATTGCAACCTTCATCGAAAGGAACTTACACCAGCGTAACAGCACGGGTTGTAATGATGGATGCAGAACAGATCATTAACATTTACAAAAAAGCTTCCGCAATAGAAGGAATAATTTCTCTTTAAGTATGAAAAAACATCTTTCCATTTTCGTAGCACTTCTCATCTTCACAGGAGTTGTTGCTCAGAAAAATCTGACGATTGAAGAAACAGTTCTCAACCGTGTGAAACTTTCTCCGACCGGAATGCGTCAATTGCAATGGCGCGCCGATATGAACGCTTACACGTGGGTTACCAACACATCTGCGACAGAAGAAGCGCTCGTTTCCGCTGCAGGCGGAAAAACGGAAAAATATTCCACGCTTGTAACACTGACTGAGTTGAATGAGAAAATAAAAGCATCGCAACTCACTGCACTCGCGCCACAGAAAACATTCCCGATTGTCAAGTGGATTGATGCGAATACATTTACATTTCAGGCTAACGATTACACCGTAACATACAGCCTCAAATCAAAAACTTTGACAGGTAAATTCAACGGAATGCGCGACGCGCGTGCTTCTCATTTTGAAAAATCGCCGGATGGTAAGAACGAAGCTTACACAATCAGCAACAATCTCTACATTACAAGCGCTGGTAAAGAAATTCAGGTTACAAAAGAATTGAATCCGGGCGTTATATGCGGACAATCTGTTCATCGCGAGGAATTCGGAATTGAGAAAGGTACTTTCTGGTCACCTAACAGTCAGTTGCTTGCATTTTACCGCATGGATCAAACCATGGTAACGGAATATCCGATTATCGAAATTGATGCTAAACCTGCAACTGCGAGAATGATCCGCTACCCGATGGCAGGAGATTCAAGTCATCATGTAACAGTTGGTGTTTACAATGTTGCAACAGGAAAAACAATCTATTTGAAAACCGGCGTTCCTGCGGAACAATATCTCACCAATATCTCTTGGAGTCCGGATTGCAAACAGATTTACATTGCCGTTCTTAATCGCGGACAAAATCACTTGAAGTTCAACTGCTACAATGCTGAAACAGGCGATTTCATCAAAACACTTTTTGAAGAGAAAAGTGACAAATGGGTTCAGCCATTGCATACAATGGAATTCGTACCGGGACAACCGGATAAATTCATCTGGCAATCGGAACGTGATGGGTACAACTCCATTTACCTCTACAAAACCGATGGCACGCTGATATCTCAACTGAGCCCGACAAAAATCACCAAGCTGATTCCTGTACTTGTGGTAACTGATGTGTACGGTTTCGATGCTAAGGGATCAAAGCTATATTATCAAGCTGCTTCAATCGGGAATTGCAATCGTGTTGTATTTTCTGTTGACGTAAATACAGGAGCTTTCTCCAGTAAAGCTTTGACTCCTTGGAACGGTGTAAGCACTGCGATGTTCAGCAAAGACTACTCACAATTTATTTGCACATACTCTGATGTAAATACTCCGAAAGTGATTTCTTATGCGGAGACCAAAGGCGGAAAAACTACTGAAATGTATCGAGCAGAAAATCCGCTGAAAGAATACAATCAATGTAAAGTTGAGTTGTTCAAGATAACTGCTGCTGACGGAGAAACTCCGTTGTGGTGCAGAATGATTTATCCTGCGAATTTCGATTCAACGAAAAAATATCCGTCGTTAACTTACGTATACAACGGACCGAATGTTCAGTTGATTCTCAATTCATGGTTGGGCAGTGCAGATTTATTCCTGTATTACATGGCGCAACAAGGATATGTTGTGTTTACAGTTGACGGAAGAGGATCTGCCAATCGCGGTCGTGATTTTGCACAGGCGGTATATCAGCATTTGGGAACGCAGGAAATTGCTGATCAGAAAAAAGGTTCTGACTATCTGAAATCGAAATCATTCATCGATTCGAAACGTATGGCAGTTTACGGTTGGAGCTACGGCGGATTCATGACCACTTCAATGATGACACGAACTCCTGATGTATATCGTTGCGGTGTTGCGGGCGGTCCGGTAATCGATTGGAAGTACTACGAGATTATGTACACAGAGCGTTACATGGATACTCCGCAGGAAAATCCAATAGGATATAAAGAATCAAGCACTTTGAATTATGTAGATCAATTACGCGGTAAACTGTTACTCATTCACGGCACTTCTGATGATGTTGTTGTTTGGCAACATTCAATTGCATACACGAAAGAAGTGGTTAGTAAAGGTGTACAGACGGATTATTACATTTATCCGGGTCACTTACACAATGTGTACGGGCGTGATCGTGTGCATCTGCTTACAAAGATTGCAAACTACATCACGGATAACACGAAATAAATCGATTGTATAATCAGGTCAGGACAATCTTCTGACCTGATGCTTCCACTACATCGCCGGGCTTCAACTTCGCTCTTTTGCGAAGTTCAATCTTACCGTTAACCGTCACTTCTCCCTGGGTAACGAAAATTCCGGCAACACCGCCTGTTTCAGCAATGCCTGTTACTTTAAGCAATGCGATCAATTCAATGTAGTCGCCGTTGATTTTAAATTCGGTCATATGAGTTGGTACCATTTATTCTGATTCAGTTTCGTGTACAATCTGCCGCGACGCATTTTGAAACGATAACCGAAATTAAGATCTACAGCATGATAACGCGATTGAATCGTTATGCCTTGCATTACATATGAATTGTAATCCTGGCGATAAGTAACCGAAAGGAACATTCGCTTACCATTCAAACCGATTGCCGCTCTGAAATCTCCCGCTGCTCCGATTTTCCAATAATCAGCTGCATAACTGTAGTCAGATGTTTTTATCTGACGATGCTGAATGTCGAATCCGCTGGTCAATGTAAGATTAACGAAAAGTGTTTTCCATATTACAAGATTAAATGAATATCCCGGCCCGATGGAAATTCCCTGCAAGTGCGCGTGATTCATCAATCCGTATTGTTGATAATAGTAGCGCGAAGAATCCGGTATCAACGAAGTCTTCGTGCTGAACAGATTATCATAAATGTTACCGACCATCAACCATGATCCGGCTGATTTCAGCTGTCGTTGCGTATTAAAGTAAGCGGCGTTGTAAGAGAACTTTCGTTTATTGAAAATAAAAAGTGCTTTCACCCGAATGGAACGCGCCATAAAATCAGGATCCTGATAATACGTCCATGTGGAGTCCTGTAACGTATCATAAATCGGTGTTCTCGTATCGTAAAATCCCTGATACTTTCTGTAACTCGATTCAAACCGGAAACGATACAACACGAACGAAAGTCCCAAAGCCGTGTACTTGGTTTTGCCTTTGAGACGCAATTCTTCATTTGTGTACGGTTGCGAACTCAATCCAACGGTTAATGAAAGTTTATCAAAGTCCAACGCCACGCCGCTCGACCATTTCAGATTGGACATCATAATCGGAGAACCCCATCCGAGTGAATCTTCTGTCATGGTTTGACGAAAGCGGATGTCGTATGTCCGCAATGATTGACTCAGCGTTACAATAAACCGATCGGGATACTTTCTGATATAATTCGTATCAACAGTGTTGCGATAACGCAGCAAAGAATCACGTTTCGGATTATCACCACCGAAATCACGCGCCTGAACGTGAAACGTCAGAATGAGGAGAAGAACAGCGAGCAGAAAACGCATACCGAAAACTAATCTACAATTTTTCCGTGATTCAATAAAAATGGCTGACCTCGTTTCTGAAGTCAGCCATTCCATCTGTTTATTCAATTACGCTTTGATGCTCGCGCGAATGATGTTCAATGCGCCACCGGCTTTGAACCATTCGATCTGCTGTGCGTTATACGTATGATTCACTTTGATCTCTTCTGAAGTTCCGTCTACGTGATGCAAAGCAATTGTTAACGGCACATTCGGAGCGAAAGTTGTCAAACCAAGGATATCCATTGTGTCGTCTTCCTTGATCTTATCGTAATCCGCTTTATCTGCGAATGTCAATGCCAACATGCCCTGCTTCTTCAGGTTCGTTTCGTGGATACGTGCGAATGACTTCACGAGAACCGCACGAACACCGAGGTGACGTGGCTCCATTGCTGCGTGTTCGCGCGATGAACCT
>JBJOKQ010000103.1:0-10962 GCA_046046005.1 Bacteroidota bacterium
AACCAATGGCCACAAAGAATTAGCGCGTGCCCAATTGATGGCATCGTCAAGTTTGGTAACCAGAATTCCTCCGTCGCTCGTCGGATTAACCATTCCGGGGAACGGATCGCCCATTTTCTTGATATCTACATCCATTTGAGAGCTCCTTTTCTGTAAGCGTAAAGCAAACCCATAAAGAGAATGAACATGAATACTACAATCTCAATCAACGCTACCACACCAACGCTTTTCGCTGCCGTAGCCCAAGGGTACAGAAACACTAATTCGACGTCGAACACAAGGAAAATCAAGGCGAACAGGTAATAACCGACGTTGAACTGAATCCATGAAGTTCCGGTTGTCGGAATGCCACACTCATATGCTTCACCTTTCACCGGATTGTGCGAGGTTTTCGCCAGCACTTTTGAAAGATAAATTCCGCCTCCGGCAAAAGCCAGACCGCAGATAATGAGCATGATCAATGCTGCTGATCCCATAGTGTACTTTTAATTTTTGGTAGCGCAACGAAATTAATCGTTCCGGCAAATATGCATGAAAAATCCGCAGTTTTAATATTTGTCAGAAACTTTGAAAAACTTCACCTAATTAGCATATTTGCAGGATTATTTTTTCGACAACAAAACTGAACCAATGCCGGTTATTTTTTCTCCGGAAATTTTCCCGGAAGTTACATTGAGCTCTGCGCTGTCGGCATTGAAAAGCACAATGAAGTTTTTTTGATCAGGAATTAACACGTACACCATACAAAATCATGGACACAATTGAAAAGAAAGCCGGCAGGCAAATCGAAGTGAAGCACGCTGAAAACGTAGTTATCCGTTTTTCAGGTGACTCAGGAGACGGTATGCAGCTGACCGGAACGCAGTTTACTGATACATCGGCATTCTTTGGTCAGGACTTGAGTACATTCCCTGAATTCCCTGCGGAAATTCGCGCCCCGGCTGGAACGGTTGCGGGTGTGTCCGGTTTCCAGGTGAATTTCGGAAGTAAAGAAATTTACACACCTGGTGATGAGTATGATGTACTTGTTGCAATGAATTCTGCAGGTCTGAAGAGCGATCTTCACAAAGTAAAAAAAGGCGGAATCATTCTCGTTAACACTGCAGGCTTCGATAAGAAGAATTTGAACCTTGCAAAATATCCTGAAGGTGCTGATCCGTTAAATGACGGAACGCTATCAGATTATACGGTTTACAAAATCGATGTTACGAAGCTGGTTAAAGAAGCTTTGAAGGACACCGGGCTCGGAATGAAAGAAATTGAGCGTTCGAAGAACATGTTCGTTCTCGGATTCCTTTTCTGGATGTTCGACAAGTCGATGGATTATACCATTGGTTTCATCACCGAAAAATTCGGGAAGAAGAAGGAAATCATGGACGCCAACATCAAGGCGCTCAAATCCGGATATAACTACGGCGACACCACTGAAATTTTCACAACACGTTGGAAAATCGATTCAGCTAAAATGGCTCCGGGCGTTTATCGTCAGATCACCGGAAACCACGCTACTTCAATCGGTTTGATTTGCGCTGCTGAAAAAGCCGGTCTTGAGTTGTTCCTCGGATCCTATCCTATCACTCCTGCGTCTGACATCTTGCACGAACTTTCTAAGTATCGTGCGAATGGCGTGAAAACTTTTCAGGCGGAAGATGAAATCGCAGCTATTTGCTCTGCAATCGGAGCATCGTACGCAGGCGCTCTTGGTGTAACAACATCTTCAGGTCCCGGAATCGCGTTGAAAGGCGAAGCAATGGGTCTTGCTGTGATCACAGAAATTCCGCTCGTTGTAATCAACGTACAACGTGGCGGTCCTTCTACAGGTCTTCCTACAAAAACTGAACAAGCGGATCTTATGCAGGCGATTTACGGTCGCCATGGTGAAGCTCCGATGCCGGTTATTGCGGCTTCTTCACCTGCGGATTGTTTCCGTGCAGCATACGAAGCATGTCGCATTGCTATTGAGCACATGACGCCGGTAATGTTGCTTACTGACGGATATATTGCTAACGGATCTGAGCCATGGAAATTCCCATCAGCTGCTGATCTGAAACCGATCAATTCTGTTTTCATAACTGAAACGAATAATCCGGGAGGCAAATTCCTTCCTTATCGTCGTGATGAGAAACTGGTTCGTCCGCGCGTTAAGCCGGGCACTCCGGGATTGGAGCATCGCATTGGTGGTCTTGAAAAGCAGGACGAAACAGGAAACGTTTCTTACGATTCAGCGAACCACGAGAAAATGGTTCATCTGCGTCAAGCGAAGATCGACAAGATTGCAGATTCTATTCCTCTTGCAACAGTTGAAAGCGGAAAAGAGAAAGCGAAAATCTGTATTCTCGGATGGGGAAGCACGGAAGGCGCTATCAAAACTGCTGTTCTCGATTTGATTGCGGAAGGACATGATGTAGCGCACGTTCATTTGCGTTATCTGAATCCTATGCCGAAAAATCTTGGTGAACTTCTGAAAGGATTTGATAAGATCATCATCCCTGAAATGAACCTTGGTCAATTGGCCATGATTATTCGCGGAAAATATCTTGTTCCGGCAGAAAGCTACACCAAAGTACAAGGTCTTCCATTTGCAGTGGATGAATTGAAAACACGTATTCTTCAAACTATAAACTCCAAGTAAGATGAGCGCAGATACAACAACAGCAAAACTTACAGCGAAAGATTTCTCTTCCGATCAGGACGTGAAATGGTGTCCCGGCTGCGGCGACTACGCTATCCTTGCACAGGTTCAACGTGTATTTCCTGAATTTGATGTAAAGAAAGAAGACGTGGTTTTCGTTTCGGGAATCGGTTGCTCTTCGCGCTTCACATACTACATGGATACTTACGGTATGCACTCGATCCACGGTCGTGCTGCAGCTGTAGTTTCAGGAATCCGCGCTACAAATCCGAATCTGGATGTTTGGATGATTTCAGGTGACGGTGATTCACTCTCCATCGGAGGAAATCACTTCATCCATTTGTTGCGTCGTAATTTCAATGTGAAATATCTGATGTTCAACAACCAGATTTACGGTCTTACAAAAGGACAATATTCTCCGGCATCAGAAAAAGGAAAGAATACGAAGTCAACTCCTTTCGGTTCGTTGGACGAACCGTTCAATCCGGCTGAACTTGCGCTTGGTGCAAAAGGAACTTTCGTTGCACGTACACTGGACCGCGATGCAAAACATCAGCAATCCATTCTGAAGCGTGCTCACGAACACAAAGGAACAGCGTTCGTGGAAATCTATCAGAACTGTCCTGTATTCAACGACGGTGCTTTCTTCACTTACACGGAGAAAGAAACTAAGATGGAAGAATGTTTGTTTGTTGAACACGGCAAGCCATTGGTATTCGGAGCAAACAGCGACAAAGGAATCAAGCTTGACGGTTTGAAACCGGTGATCGTTGATCTTGCAGGCGGTGCTTCTGTAAATGATCTGTGGATTCACGATGAAACAGATCGCATGAAAGCAACATTGCTTGCAGGCTTGTTCGACAATCCTGCAATGAATCCTCACAATCCACGTCCGTTCGGCGTGTTCTACAAAGAGAACCGCGCAACATACGAGGATGATTTGATTTATCAGATCAATGCAGTAAAAGCGAAGAAAGGACCTACTCCGCTCGATCGCATTCTTTCAGGCGACAAAACCTGGACAATCGCGTAACTGTATAAGGTGAATAAACAGAAAGCCTTCTTCAACAAGTTTGAGGAAGGCTTTTTCATTTGAGATGATTCTGACTATCTTCAGTTCATGTTCGAAGCTATAGATCGCTATACGGAAACTTGTATTTCTCTGACACAGGAAGAACGTGCAGTGTTTCATTCGTTGCTCGTACATAAAAGTTTTCCGAAGAAAACCGTTTTGCTGCGGGCCGGTGACGCGTGCGACTTCGAAGCATTTGTTGTGAAAGGATGTGCGCGTGTGTATTTCATCAATGAAGCCGGCAAAGAAGTTGACCTGTATTTTCCCGTGGAAAACTGGTGGATCAGTGATTTGCCTTCGTTTACTTCAGGGAAGCCTGCCTCGTTGAATATTGAAACAATTGAAGCTTGCGAGTTGATTGTAATTTCCCGTGAAGCGAAAGCGAAACTTTTTGCAGAAGTTCCGAAGTTCGAACGCATGTTCCGTTTGATGTTGCAGCGCGCGAATGAAGAATTGATGAATCGATTCATCTCAACGGTTGCAATGAGTGCAGAAGAACGATATCGATTGTTTCTGAAGAAATATCCGGAATTGCCGAATCGTGTGCCGCAGCAGTTGATTGCAGCCTATTTAGGTATATCACCGGAGTTTCTGAGCAAAATCCGTTCAGGAAAGCATAAAAAGGAAGATTGAATCATTTCTTGAACCAGTTCAATTTTTATGAAAGTGAAGGTTCTGAAATTTGTGTAACAAAAAAGGAGATCAATGGACAGAAAAGATTTTCTCAAACGCGGAATGCTGGGCACAGCTGCAGTTGTAGCTGCAAGCACAGGAATTGCTGCAATCACAAAAAACGACAACGACGAGCTTCATCCAATTGAAACGCTCGGATTCAATCACATTCCTAATACAGAATCAAAGATCATGGAAAACACTATTCTTCATAAAGCCGCAACACGCGGTAATGCCAATCATGGTTGGCTGCAGAGTTATCACACATTCAGTTTTGCGAATTATTATAATCCGGAAAGAATGCACTTCGGAGTATTGCGTGTGCTGAATGATGATACAGTTTCTGCAGGAATGGGATTCGGAACGCACCCGCACGATAACATGGAAATTATTTCCATTCCATTGGAAGGCGATCTGGAACACAAAGACAGCATGGGTAATGTTGCGGTAATCCGCAACGGTGATATTCAAGTGATGAGTGCAGGAACCGGTATTACACACAGCGAATACAATAAGAACAGTGATAAGACGGTGAAGTTTCTGCAGATCTGGGTTTTCCCGAATCAGAGAAATGTAAAACCGCGTTACGATCAGATTACCCTGAAGAAAGAAGATCGTAAGAACAAACTGCAGCAGATATTATCACCCAATGTTGATGATGACGGTGTATGGATTCATCAGAATGCATGGTTTCATCTTACCGATATGGACGCAACGACTGAATTGAGTTACGCATTGAAAAATTCAAGCAACGGAGTTTACGCGTTTGTTCTTTCAGGAGATGTTACGATTAACGGCAATAAACTCAATCAACGTGATGGTTTGGGAATCTGGAATACGGAAACACTCAAATTGAAAGCAGACACGAATGCAGAAGTTTTATTAATGGAAGTACCGATGAACTGATTGTAACTTTCACGCTTTAAAATAACTCACCATGGACAAACAGAATCTGACAAAGCATTATTCCAACGGAGATATAACTATCATTTGGAAACCCGGAATGTGTACGCATTCCACGAAATGCTGGAAAGGCCTGACTGCTTTGCCGGAAGTTTTCAATCCGGCAGAACGTCCATGGATAAAACCGGAAGGAGCAAGCAGTGAACGCATCATTGAACAGATAGAAATGTGTCCGAGTAAAGCGCTGTCGTGGAAGAAAAACGAAGGTTAATTTTCTGACGAGCTCAGAAAATACTCAACTGTCCGGTCAACGTGCGAATAGAAATACTTTCGGTTTTCTTTTCGATTGCGTACACGCGACTTTCGTTAAATCGGGAAGCGATATCAACGTGCATCTTGCTTTCCAGCGATGAAAATACTTCTCGTACCAATTGTTCGCGATTATTGTCCTTGGAAAGATGACCAAGTAAAAGCAGTTTCAATTCATCAGAGCCGCTTTCCATTACCAATGATAAAGCCTGATCATTGGACAAATGTCCTACATCACTGCTCACACGTTGTTTTAATGGGAAAGGATAACGACCGTTCATGAGCATTTCGTGATCGTAGTTTGATTCCAGCAGCAACGCGTGACATTGCGCAACGTAATGCTTTACGCGACCACAAGCAGCGCCGATGTCTGTCATAACGCCTACAACGATTTCATTGAATCTGATTACGAAACTGTGCGGATCTGCAGCATCATGTTGCTTTGTGAAAGGAATAACGGTAAGATCTCCGATCGCAATTTCTGTATCGGCGGTAAAGTCGCGAATGAGATTCTGCGGAATAAAGATGTGGCTGTTTCCTTTTGTAGCTGCTGTTACATAAACAGGAATTCCATAACGCTTTGAAAGACCTTCAACGCCGCGAACGTGATCGATGTGTTCATGCGAAATAAATATGGCGCGAACTTTATCAAGACGCAGATTGAGTTTTTGCATGCGACGTTCAGTTTCACGTCGTGAAATTCCTGCATCAATCAGAACGGCATGTTCATCGTTACCGATATAATAACAGTTTCCGTTGCTTCCTGAGTTTATTGATGCGAATTTCAGATGCATGGTGCAAGGTACGCAATCATGACGGTCAGATTTAAATAATCTCTATCGTTTACTCCGTCATTTTCTGATCATCCGTCAGATAAATGCAACCATCGGGCATGGGTCCTAACAATAAATAACGCGAGCCGGGTAAATTCACATTCGAAGGTCGACCTGTTGTCCATGTTCCAACTCCGGCAGCAGTGAAAACTTCATTCTCTTCGAGTATACCTTCTTTGTAGCGAATGCTTTTATTCAATCCGAGAAGTCCAGTGCTCTTGTAACCACGGGAAACAAGAAACGCTTCCAATTCAGGTGTTGCATTTTTAAATGTTCCGGAATTGTAATTAGCATCCATATTAAGATAACTCTTCAGTGTTCCTTTGCCGATCATGCAATAGTTTGTACCGTCATTCAAAATGATATCTCCGGCCCGTTCTTCATTGATTATTGTAGACCAATGTCCGCTCTTACCGCTGCTTCTGTATTCCTGCACTTCCACCTGATAATAGGAGCATTTTCGTCCTGTCAACGGAGCAACAAGCGTTTCTCCAGCGAAAATTACACGACCCGTTACGCGACCTGCTTCACCGCCAAGAAATTCTCCGATACGCATGGATGGTGTTTTCTTAAGCAGTCGTTTCACTTTTGCTTTCTTACTGAAAAACCAAGCTGCGACTGCCAAACCGGCAATCAGAATGATGAAAATAACCACGAGGTAAATCTGAATCTGAAGTATCATGAAATGAAAATAATCAGGAAATACTTCTGATCAAAATAAATTCATGAACCTGAAACAAGAACCATCAGTACATCAAACAGAAATTAACTACTTGGAATCCGTATTCGGAGGTTGGGGATTTTCAGTGTTATGCAAATCCTGTTTCAGCTCGTTCACAGTTGCGGAGTTCTTTACTTCGCCTGCTACTGTATCAGCTGCAGCTGTGAATTTACCGAACAGCGTTTTCTTCCCGGCAACACTCGTTTCAACAGCACTTTCATCTCTTTTTAATATCGCAATGAGGTTCTGCTTGTAAAGCGATTTGTATATGATGTACACCAGCAATGCATATCCGATTGGCAACAGCAACATGCAGAAAAGAACCGTGGTGCAGAAAATGTAAATCTTTCTTTGAATGGTGTGACCAGCATCTTTCACCAGCAATCGTATTTCCGCATAATCACCTTTGATATCGACTTTAGCTCGCTTAACATCGTAGGACACATCTTCTTTCAGACGGCTGAAGAAACGCACATGTGCATCGCCGTTACTGATCTGAGTCAATTGCTTCTCATGTTCCAGCATGAGTTGAGATTTCTCCTGTTGAATATTGGCTACGGTTGCACGTAACTCCGACTGATATGCAGTTCCGAAATCAATCTTACCTTCTTTAGACAGTTCCTGAACCGCTATAGTGCAAATCAACAATCCCGGATTTAATGTAAGCACCACGATAAGTAGTTTGGTGCAAACCGGACGCGTGGCTTTCAGAATTGCGAATGCCAGCAAACCGACAAGTCCCGCTTTGATGATGATGCTTTTACTGATTGTTACAATCAACAATTGCAGCAGAGAAATGATGTTGATGTAGAATAAATAATTCTGCGCACCGTCAAGAGCTTTGTTCACTTCTGTTGCTTCTCCGCTCAGGAAAGGAACGTTGGTAGAACTCACACTTGACAACACGAGTTTAATTTCAGCAACAGAACTCATAAACGTCAGGTTGCGTTCTGAAACTTCCTTAACAAATCCGTGTGCACGATTTTCAAGAAGACCTGATAATGCAAGCGTCACGAAACCTGCAAGTGTGATATACAGTATCCAATTCTTCGCTTTCATTATGCGGATAGTATTCGTTGAAAATCAAATGAATTTTATTTCGTCAACTCAGAAACAGTTCCGAAGTGAACATCGTAATCAATCTGCTGTGAGTTCACATCATACGAATCAGATTTCTGCCAGATTTTAAATCCTTTTGTCTTCCAGGTTTCCGGAACTTTCGGTTGAGGCGCGCCTGAATATTCAGCCAACCATAAATCGTAAGCCGCGAATGCAGGCGACATCAGATATTGCTGCGCAAACGCATAATCAGTATAGAGAATCGGTTTGCGGCCTGTTTGCTTTTCCACATTCTGCAGAAACGTAAGAATGTCTTTCTGCATCTGAGTTACGTTTGTTGTGCTCGACATGCTGCCTTGCTCGATATCCAGAACCGGTGCAATATCATCTTTCTGAATATCGTTAATCGTATTGGAGAAATGTTGCGCTTGCTGAACAGGATCATCCGCGCAAATGTAAAAGTGATAAGCTCCGCGAATCAATCCTTGCTCTGTAATTGTATTCCAGTTTAAACGAAACTCAGGATCAACGTAAGTAACACCTTGCGTTGCTTTGCAAATAGCGAAATGCAAACCGTCGGCAGTGGTAATTTCAGTAATCAGATTGCCCTGATATCTTGAAATATCGATTCCGTACAGGACAGTATCCGTTGAATTTTTCGCAGACACAACTTTCTTTGTTGAATCTACCGACTTACCATCACCCAGATTCATAATGGAATCACCATCTGCTTGTGATGATTTTGTTTCGTTGTGACAAGATGAAAAGGCAAGAATAATTCCTGCAAACAGAAATGTAAATAGTTTGTACATAGTGTAAGAGCGGTTGGCTGCTTAAATGTACTAATAAGAAAATGCAAAACTACGGTTGTGCTTTAATTTCGAGCCATCTGTATGCAGGCAACCGTAACTCTGATTACAATTACATCAATCATTATTTTATATTACATTAGTCATTGATAGTCTTTGTGTCTCGATGAAGAGTGAAATAGCAAAGAGAGTCCTGTTTACTTTATTGAATTTATCGCGCGCAGCAAATTGAACAAAGTGCAAACTATGTTGCAATCCAAAAATCGCTACGCACTTATGTTGTAACTTTAAACAAAAGTCTTGAACATGAAGAAGTTCTTCTCGCTCATCATTTTCGTTGTTGGAATCAGCACATTAGGAGTTGCACAAACGCCGATCGGTGGTGTTATTTCAACCAACACCACTTTGAATTTGAGTTCGAGTCCATACGTTGTCACAAACAATATTCTCGTTACAATCGGCACTACACTCACTATCGATCCCGGTGTTGAAGTGCGCTTTAAAGACTCATTATACATTCAGGTGAACGGCACGATCCGCGCTATAGGAACACCTCAAAGCAGAATTCTTTTTCAATTAGAGCCGGGAGAGAATATCGGTTGGGGCGGAATCCGCATTATGAATTCAGCAATCGATTATGATTCGATCTCAGGCAACGGATGTGTAATTTCCTATGCCGTCTTCACAGAAACTATTCCTGTTCCGGTAGATCTTTTCTACTACACTGCCACCATTCACTGTCTTATGTCAACGGCGTTACTCGATAACCTTGACGTGAGCTGTTGTTCCAGCGGTTTGTTTTTTGATCAATCGAATTCAATACTGCGCAACAGTGTGATTCACGACAATACCTATTTATCAATTTACACAGAACCTTTTCTGTTGCCTCAAGTCACTACTCAGGCACGTTTTGAGAATAACCATGTTTACAATAACAGTTTTCCGAATAACACAGGGTCAGTCATGTTTGATCTGCGCGGTTCTGCCCGACTCGTTGGCAATTGCATTGAAAATATCACCTGCGATATGGTCATCAGAGCCAGATTCAACAACATACAAATCCTCAACAATAAAATTGAAAATTGTTACGGTGTTGCAATCGGTTTGCTCGGGGGATCAGATACTACACAAGTAATTGTCGGCAATCAACTCACGAACAACAGAATTCATTTTGTGTTTCCATCGTGTGTGAGATTCCCTGTGATTACCGGCAACAACATTAATTCGTTTATGCAGCAAGCTGTTGTATGCACCACATATTATTATCCGTTTCTTCCTGATGATTGTCCGCAAACTTCTTCACCTTCCTTCGTTTACAACATGCAAGGAAATTATTGGGGAAGTCTTACAACACCAACGCAAATTGCCGCTGCCATTCAGGATTTCGACGACAACTTTCAGCATCTGATTGACATTGATTACACAAATGCACTTTCTTCACCTGCGCCCTTTACAAATCCGGCTGCGTGCAATTATTATGGTGTGAATTGTACGACGCTGACTGTTCAGGAAAATCGTGAATTCGAAGAGCCTTTGAAAGTTTGGCCGAATCCGGTGAATGGGGATGAGTTGAATATTACAAATGTGAATTCAGATGTTAGTTTTTTTGCAATCTATTCGATTGATGCAAGATGCGTGAAGCAAGGACAACTTAATTCGGCGAATCAAATTACTACCATCAGTACAGCGGATCTACCCAACGGAATTTACAGCCTGCAAGTGACCTCGGATGAATCGGGATTACAAAGCAGAAAGATTATTATTTCCCGTTAAGCGATGTAAAGAAGAGATCAAGTTAAAGCATATCAAGCCAGAAAAGGAGTTGTCGCAAAGCCAGTCCCTTTCGGGTGTTTCGTAAAAAACAAAAGGATCAAGCTTTGCTTGATCCTTTTGCACTTAAACTGTACCCGAGACGGGACTTGAACCCGTACGGCCGTGAGGCCAAGGGATTT
>JBJOKQ010000104.1:0-10808 GCA_046046005.1 Bacteroidota bacterium
GAACGCTGTAATTTCGGTTGACGCGGATATTCCACCCGGCGAAGAATGGCAATTCACAGTTTACAGTGTTTCGGGGCTGATTCTTTCTTCACACGAATTAACAAAGGGGCGCAACTCGATTTTATGGAATCCTGCATATTCCGGCATTTACATTTACACGATCGAGTCGACAAGTCGCCAAGTGGATTCCGGCCACTTATGGATAATGCGTTGAGTTCTCAGTCGTAAAGCGTATTTTTATTCCTGTACAGCTGCATGATTTCCAGAATCAGATATTGGTCCGCTTTTACATTTTTCAGATGGCAGTTTCTATTGCTGCTCATCGGAGGCTATTCGGTTTTTCAATATCTGAAAACTTCATTCAAGGATGCCGGTGTTGCAGAGTGGCCACGTGTTGAAGTCTGGATGAAAATCCTTTTTTGGTCGGCAACCTATCTCGGAATCTTGAGTATTGTAACATTACTGATATCCTATATTTTCTTTCGGGTCAGAGAAAGTCAGGGACGAATAAAGATTGTGTTGAATATGTCCGAAGGGAAAACACCGGAAGCCGGAAAAGTGAAAATTGAAATAGTTGCCGCAAATGTTCTTCGGCCTCTACTTGGTTTTATCGAAGTGCGATTGCTTTTTCCGGAATGGAATCTGTCGGAAAATGTTTTACTGTCTGAAAATCGGAATGGATTTTTCAGGCCGATCAAAACTATTGCAGGAAGCGGAAAGATAGATCTGCATCATCGCGGACGACATCAGGCAGAAGAGGTTCAGATTCTCTTCACTGATATGTTGCGACTGATTACATTACCGGTCACTTTGCATTCCACTAATAAGTTGCTCACGTTGCCGCGTGAGTTGAAAAAAGAGGAGTTCAATATTTTTCCTTCTGCAACGGAAGAAGAGGATGTTCGCATTCCGATTCCGAAACGTATTCAAGGTGAATTGTTGAACTACAAAGACTTTGAATCCGGCGATGACATTCGCAGAATAGTTTGGAAAATTTATGCACGAAGCGGTGAACTTGTAGTTCGTGTTGCTGAAACAAGGGATCCATATGCTTCTCACGTTTATATTGCTGCAGGATTTTTCAATAGTTTGATTGATGAATTTGATCATGAAGCCGGTCGCGAACTTCTTAATTTCTATAAGGATTACCTACGTCAGGTTTACTCTGCTGTAACAGCCAACAATCCGAAAGTAAAATTTATTTACGATCAGGATTTTAACAGTGATGAAGCCGACGGACAATTGTCGGTGAATATGCTGTATATCGCTACCGCTCAATGGCAGAAAGAATCGAAACCGTTTGAGTCGCTGGTTCAACCTAAAACAGCAGTTGTATGTCTTTCTTCAGCAACAGATGCGTCTGAAGTGGTTGCTCTGCTGGAACATTTGCCGGCTCATACTCCTGTTATTGTTTTTGCGTTGAGTACATGTATCGAAGCAAAGGCATTACCTCAAATACGAAAAATATTTTTTAAAGATGATTCAGATCCGTTACAGGAATTGAAATCCGGATGGTGGGCATCACCGCTGAGAAGAAAATTGAAATTGAACGAACAAAAGATTCAAGGTTTGCTACGTTCACGCGGTAACGCATGGTTGAGGCAGATGCAGTCGAATGAAAAGGAGTAGTCCACATATCAAATCATTATCAGAATGGTTGCTGCGTGTGCTCTTTATAGCCTTGCCTGCATTCGTAATGAGCGCGTATGTGCTTTCAAATGTTAATCTGGCTTATACTGGATTTGAAAGCGGAACTGCGGGACAAATGATTGCGTTGTCATGCGGTATTCTTATTTCATCCACTCTGGCATGGAAAGGCGGACGTTTCATTGTCTTTACGTTGTTGGTTGCACTGCTTATTCTGTTAATTTCTGTTTTCGTCGATAGTTTCAGTGGTGAATTCGATCAGTTTTACATCAAGGCCCGTTTTACGCTTTATTGCTCAGTTTTTGTGATCGGGTGGTTAACCGGTTTTCTGATCACTCGAACACGTTGGTACGTGGTTCTTTATTGTGCTCTTCTTTTGGCTGCTTTCGTTGTGTTCTTTTCCCGTAAAGAGAATTTGGATGCCGCAGATATGTCGTTAAATCTGCTGCCTGTCTTTATTTATTCTGTCTACATGCTCTTTTTCGCCCCCGGGTTGATATCCGGAGAGAATGTTACTGTGAGAAAATTATCCCGCTTCGGAGTACTTCTTTTTCTTTTAATCGGATTGGCTGTCGCTTCATTTTATCTGGCGAGAAGACAATTCAAACATGAAAACGAAATTGCAGAGAAGTTAATTGAAAAGAAGAAGAGCAAAGGTGAAGGCAAGGGTGATCAGGAAGATGAGGGCAACGGAGGTTTAGGTGATAAATACAATGAGAATAACGGACTTCTGGAACGTGGTAATAAACCGGAAGAAGGAAAGGGTGATAATAAGAGTGATAAAGGCAAAAATGGTGGAGAAGGCGGAGATAAATCTTCTGAGAATGGAAAAGGCAAAGGCGATAAGAGCGACAATAATGGTGAAGGTGGTTTTAAGCTGAAGGATGAAATGAAAATGGGTGAACAGCAGAGCCAATCTGATGTTCTGATGTTTTGCGCAAGGCTTGATAATTTCTTCCCCGATGGTTCGCCGCAGCCGTTCTATTTTGTGTATCACTATCTGACAAAGTACGATGCTGCAACTGAAACATTCGTCCGCGACCCATTGCTGAAAAATTTAGATGAGATGAATGCGGATCCATCGAAGATCGGTATGTACAAAACATCGAGAGATTCTTCGCAACTGAAACCTCTGAAGAATCTGAAGCAAAGAAAAACGGTTGAAGCAGATGTTTTCATCAGTGCAAGTGTTTGGAAGCATTCGTTGCTCGCACCGGCTACTCCGTTTTCAATTCAGACGATTCCTGTTGATACCGCGTACAAAGGACTTTTCCGTTCAGGTTATCATGTAAAGTCTAATGTATCGGAATTGAATAACGCATACTTCGTTTACAATCCGTCAGCGAATCCGCAAATTCTTGCTTATCAGGAAGAGCGTTTCGAAGAATTACGAAGTGTTCGCGATTTCTCCGGAATGGATTCTTCAACATTAAAGTATTACACCGATTTACCGAAAGGAAGTTTGTTTGATTCCATTCGTAATCTTACGCTGGCTATTACTGCAAAGGCAAAAACACCTGCAGATAAGGTTGCTGCTATTCGTGATTATTTTATGCAGATCGGGCCTGATGGACAACCGCTTTATCGTTACACATTGGATCCCGGTGCTCCGGGTGATCCGAATATTCCGACAGGAAGTATGTTGCGAAACTTTCTGTTCAAATCGCATGAAGGATATTGTACATACTTCGCGGGTGCTTCAGTGTTGATGTTGCGCTCCATTGGTATTCCGGCGCGATTCACAACGGGATTTGCAACAGTAGATCGGAGTGACAAAAACAAAGGGTGGTATTGGTTCTATGCATCGCAAGCGCACGCATGGACGCAAATTTATTTTCCTGATTATGGTTGGATGGATTTCGATATGACCATCGGAAGTGAAGAAATCAGTCAGGCGCCGAAACCGGATGGAACGCCTCCTGTACCACCGCCGCAGCCTTGGCTAATCGTTGAAGGAATTGTGAATGATGAGCCGGATCAATCGGCTAAATCGCTGTCTGTGCGTTTTTCAAAAGTGGTTTTCTTCAATGACGAGTATCAATTGGAAGAAGAACAGAATCGCGATGTTGATGCTTCATTATGCAGAATTGTGTATGGAAAAAAGGACACTTCGCTTTCTGCAATACATGAAGGAGATACTGTTTTCATCGTGTCGTGGGATGATTTGGCGAAAGATGTTCCGGAGCCGGATCCGAACAAATCAATTGATGAACAGGTTAATAATTTTGATTGGCCGTTGATTGCAGATGAAATTTACATTCTGAAGAAAAACGCTGAGAAGAAAATCGGGAAAAAGGATAAAGAAGAATCTCCGAAGGAAGCAGAACCATTTAATTGGAGAAAACTTGCTTTTGCCGGACTGTTTGTTTTCGGTGGTTTAATGCTTGCTGTAATGTTGTTCCCACTGATTTGGTTGCTCATCCTTTCAGGAAGAGTTAAACCCGGTAGTGAACCATTTAAATTTGCAGAGTCAGTTTACCGACTCGCATTGTATGTTTATCACATGAGCGGAACTGAATTGAGAATGGAAACATCCATGGAGTTCGCTGTGCGTTCTGATGCGCGCTTCAATTCACGGTTTCAACATTTTGTAATAGTTTATCTCAAGCTGAAATATTCGAAGGAACAGTTAACTGCTTCGGAGCAAAATTTAATTACGGAATATGGTTCTACTTTCAGAAGTCAACTGAACGCGTCATTGAGTTCAAAGGATCGCATGTTCCGATGGTTTAACATTTTCAGAGCAATACGATATTTCAAATCACCGGAACCAACAGAAGATGTTGCGATGGTAAATTCAACTAACGATTAATTCAACAGCTATGGAATTTCACACGGAGAAACTGAAACTGCTTACTGATAATATCAGTCAGACCATTCGCGGCAAGGAAACCGAGATCCGTTACGTAATAACCTGTTTGCTTTCACGCGGACACATTCTCCTCGAGGACAATCCGGGTTCCGGAAAAACGATGCTGGCGAAAGCACTTGCGCAGTCCATCTCAGGAGGTTTAGCAGAAAGAACGGCCGGTGCTGTCGAAACTGTTGCTTTCCGGCGTATTCAGTTTACGCCTGACTTGCTGCCTATGGATCTCATTGGTTCGCACATTTTTGATGATGAAAAAAAGGACTTCATCTTCAAAAAAGGGCCGTTGTTCACCAATGTGTTACTTGCCGATGAAATCAATCGTGCTTCTCCGAAAGTTCAGAGTGCGTTACTTGAGTGTATGGCGGAGAATCAGATTTCCGTTGGAGAAAAAACTTGGCATTTGGATCGTTTCTTCTTCACCATCGCAACACAAAATCCGATTGAATCTGAAGGAACATATCCTTTGCCTGCAGCGCAGTTGGATCGTTTCTTTATGAAAATCAGTTTCGGTTATGTCTCTACGGAAACGGAGATTGGGATTTACAATGATTATCTGCACATCAATGATGTTCGAAATCAGGTGAAGCAGGTATTGAGTTATGATGATGTAATTCGCTTGCAACAGGAAGCTGAACAGGTTTATGTTCATCCGGAATTAGTGAAAGCAGTTGCTAATATTGCACAAGCCACACGAAAGCATCCGGATATTACAGTCGGTTGTTCGGTTCGTGGTGGTATCACTTTCATTCGTTGTCTGAAATCATGGGCAATGGTGAATCAGCGCAATTTTGTCACTGAAGATGATATCCGTGCGTTGGCGCATGTTGTGCTTCATCACAGAATGGTATTCCGCAATCGTGACGGAATAGCGCGTGCACTGCAGAATATTGTGGATGCTGAAATATCACGTCTTTCTAAATTGAGTTTAAGCAGCCGATGAACATCAGTTGCTTCATATTGTTAATTGTATTGTTCTGCGGAAATGTTCTTTCAGCACAGAATGATGTTCGTCGTCTGATTGATATGGACCGACGCAACATACAGTACAATTCCAAGGAAGCGCTTGACAAATCGCGAGATTACATTCGTAAAGACAGTACATACTATATCGGTTACATGTATGAAGGCGCTTATCGTTATTTCAGAGCGAATGATGAGTTGGGATACAGGCAGGCAATTGTTCCTCTGGAAAAGGCAATGCGATTGGCAGAGCGCGAATATGATGCTGAACTGAGAACGCGAACAAACAGTTTAGCTGAATATTATCAGGTAAGCACGTATCAAAACGACTATTGTCAGATTGCGGATTGGTTGACGACATGTTACCAGAATATTGAGCAAGCCGACAGCGCATTTTCAGTAATGCTGCGTGTAAAAGATCGTGATATGCAGTATGAAGGTGCGGCCGATTCGTGGAATACGTTGGCGTGGATATATCACCGTAATCGTATGTACACTTCGGAACGATTCGGATTTCTGAAGAATACTGTTCATGAGAATGATTCCATGGCGTATGCTTGTCTTGATTCAGCAATAGCTAAAACACAACGCGACAATGAGCAGTGCCAAGGATTGTTTGATCCAACGTGGATGAATTCGAGATATTACTTCACGTACCACTACAAAGTGATTTTGTTTACGTATGATTTTAAAATAGATAGTGCTGATTACTACTACGATATTTTATTGCAGTCAGGTTATTACAGCAGTAATAACTACGCGAATTATCAATACATGAAAGGCGAATTCGCTATTGCGGAACAATTCTATCGCGAAGCTGAAACACGTGATTTAACTATTGATAAACATACGCGCGAGTATTATTACATGCGTGGTCTGCTTGATATCAATGCGGCAAGACCGGAACGCTCGGATAGTTTGTTGTCTTCAATCATCAGAAAAGACGGCGCCACTCCCGGATTCGGTTGGCATTCCATTGCTTATGCGCGTGCGCTTACTTATGAAGGTTTGACTTCTGTAAGTCAGAATCGATTGAACGCAGCTGCAGGTTTTCAGGAGTTACATATAGGAACAACGTGGGGCCAGGAACAGTATAATCTAGCTGTAGCCATGCTCAATTACGTTAACGCTGAACAGGAAAAGGCGGAGTACGATTTCGAAAATGATGAATGGTATTATTGGCTGAATCCTTACAATTGGTACAAATGGTTTGAGTTTCGCATTAAGCAACATCATCTGCGTCTTGTCCTTGTTTCATTGGTGGCTTCAAATCCTGAAAGAGCAGAAGTTTTGTATCCTGTTTTCAGCAGTGAAAATGTAATGAGCTGGGACGAAAATTTTCGTTTGCTGGATGGTTTCAGTAACGATTATTTTATCCGTTATTACGAGGGGCTTCTGGATAAAGATCCACGTGAAGGCGTGAAGTTGTACATACGTTACATGCTCGGGAAATTGCACATTTCAGAAGGAGATGATAGTCGTGCGAGAGAATATCTGGAGTCGGTTTACTTTGCAACAGCTGCCGGTACATTTGAGTATGATAACTTACTTTACTATCGCACTTGCGAAGCTTTAGCCGAAATCAGTTCAGGAGCCGAAAAACAAAAGTGGTTGCAGAAGGCGTATATCCGTTATCCAAGATTAATACCTACTGGCAAAGATCAAATGGATTTCAGAGTCTTAATCAATGGTAATTTGTATATCCCTTCGCAGGATGATTTGATTTTCCGCACTGCATCTTTCGCATTGCCGGCTCTGGTGGTGTTGGTAATGTTATATCTTGCTCTTCGCAGATATTTTCGTTTGAGGCACAAAGTAAAACGTGTGTTAATTGCAGCGGCTGGATTATGGACAATATGTCTTGCTGTCTGGATTTACAGTTACACAGCCGTTACGGGTGAAGGAGAACAGGATAGAGTTGTGCGCAGTTTCGGATCGTGCAATATCGGTTTCACGAATGAGGAAGATGTTCCGATTGTGAAGGTTGATTTTCTGAAATCGGATTCAACAATGATTGCGCACTATGTAGTGAGAAATACTTTGGGCGAGGAAATCAGAAGCGGTGATTTGAACATTGACAAGAGTCGTCCTGAAACAGCCGGAATATTGCTTGCGTACAGAATTTTTGATGTTAATTATACGTATGATAATCTCAACGAAACCATTATGGTTTCTGAAGACGAAGACGCAGCTGCATTGGTTGATTCGCTGCAGAAAAATACAGTAAAGCCTCAGTGATTTATTGACCGTTCAGTTTTCTGAGTTGGGCGTCAGCTTTCATCAGCCAAAGATCTGCACTGTCCGAGTAGACAGGATCGTACATTGATTTTTGTACATAGAAGAAACCCTTTTTGCGCGTTTGAAGATATATTTTCACGCCTTCAAAATGTGTTCGCGCTTCATCGTTTTCTGTGACTTCGAGAATTGAATCGGCTTGCCGAATGAATTTATCATAAGCAGGAAGAACTTCATTTGTGAAATCTTCCGGACGCTCATACTTGCCATTTTCATACTTCGTTGCAATGAGAATTTCCCCGTTACTCATATCCAGAAAAATTGTTTCCGGTCTTCTTCCTCCAAGTACATCGTTCAATCTTGAAATAAAAAAGACACTGGTCGCAATCAGTAATACACAAGCAATAAGTATTCCTGTATTGCTTTTACGACGTTCAACATATCGTGCTTTCAAATCCAGAAAAATCAAGAAACCACCGGCGCCACCAGCCAGTAATCCTCCAATGTGTGCGGCATTATCAATGTGCGCATTGAGGCCCATAAGCAATGTCAATCCGACAGAAATGCCAATGGATTTAAGCATTTCCATTCGTGCGTTACGTTCAATGAGATTGGTTGTAAGCAAAGCTGCAAATACACCAACGATACCCAGAATTGCGCCTGAAGCACCTGCGCCCGCTGCATAAGGGTTCCACCATACACTTACAGAACTTGCTGCAATGCCTGTTAGAACGTAGAGCAAACCGAATCGAAGCGAGCCAATGAAACGTTCCAGAATTCGTCCGATATTATTCAACGCAAACATGTTAAAAGCCAAATGCATCAATCCGTAATGAACATAGTTGCTCGTGAATAAGCGCCAGTATTCTCCTGCAGCAACATTTTCAGTAGTCGTTGCGCCCCATTTAATTGCAGTTTCAGCGTCCGGACCCATTGGACTCACACCGGAAATAACCATCACAAGCCACATTGCAATATTGAGTACTATCAATACGGGCGTAACTTTTATTTCACGATCCGGAATGAATGGTTTAGCCCATTTCGGAAAACGTTCTTTCGCGTGATATTCGCTTTGATCTTCCATGCGGGTTAAAGGTAGTTACTCTTTGTTGTTGCGTACAACAAGAATCGGAATTCTGGTGTTGTGTCGAACGGAATTAATTGTTGCACCAAAGAAAATGTCTTTCAATCCCCGGTGACCGTGCGCACCCATAACGATCAGATCGCACTTTTGTGATTCCGCAATAGCAGGAATTGTTGTTTTAGGATTACCGAATCCAAGTTCAGAAATACTATTGTATCCGAGTTCTGAGAGTTGTTGAGAATAGGAGAGAAGCTGCTTACGATCGTGCTCCGTTTCCATGTCTTCCGTTTCTTCTTCCATCACATGCGCCATAGCGGTTTCTGTAATGTGAATGAGAACATATGTCGCGGATTTGCCGCCTTGCTGAATTGCTTTTGACAAAGCAGTAGAATCAGAATGTGAAAAGTCAACGCACACAGCTATTTTACCGTAACGCTCTCCGGGTTGAATCTGCAATTCGTCCGGATGTGAATGCATGCGTGTTTTTCTGTTACGTAAACTTTTAAAGAATGGAGCGAATGTTACATACAACAAAGTAGTTGCGCACAGAATGCATAGCGGAATTACCACGAACATCACGATTAGTGGATGTTCTGTGCTTTCAAGCCATTCACTGAGTGAATTGATCACCAGTTTAACATTCAGGCTGACAATAATAATTGCACAGATCCACGCAGGAACAATCAACCAAGGTCCTGCACGGAATTTTCCCATTAGTGTTTTGTCCGCCACAAAGTGAATGAGAGGAATAACTGCAAAGCCAAGTTGAAGACTGAGGATTACCTGACTCAGAATGAGCAGGGCTTCTGTTTTGCTTTCACCAGCAATCAGAATAACGAGCACCGCAGGAATGATTGCAATTACTCGTGTGATGATTCTTCGTACCCAGGGTTGCAATCGGATGTTCAGATATCCTTCCATTACAATCTGTCCGCTTAGCGTTCCTGTCAATGTAGAACTTTGTCCTGCGGCGATCAACGCGATGGCAAAAAGTATCGGTGCAATTGATGAACCCAATACATCTCCCAGAAGCGCATGTGCATTTTGTATACTGTCAACTTGTTTCAGATCGTGATTGTAAAATGACGCGGCTGCAAGTATGAGAATTGCTGCATTCACGAATAATGCAAGATTCAAGGCAATTGCTGAATCGATTGTATTGAATCGTATGGCATCACGAATTCCTTTTTCCGTTCTTTCTATTTGACGTGTTTGTACAAGTGATGAATGCAGATAAAGATTGTGTGGCATCACTGTAGCACCGATAATTCCGATTGCGATATACAAAGCATCGCTATTCGGGATAGAAGGAATAATTCCTTCAGCGATTTCGCGCATTTCAGGGTTTGCGAAAATCAATTCAGCCAGAAACGAAAGACCGATTACACTGATAAGCATTATGATAAATGCTTCCATCTTTCGTATTCCGAATTTCTGCAACCAAAGCAGCAGAAAAGTATCGAGCACTGTTATGGCAACTCCGGCAAGTAATGGAAGACCCGTCAGTAATTGCAATCCAATTGCCATTCCTATGACTTCAGCAAGATCGGTCGCAGCTATTGCAATCTCAGCCAGAAACCAAAGAAAAACATTTACTGCTTTCGGATAATGCATGCGTGATGCCTGTGCAAGATCAAGACCGGCAACAATTCCCAATCGTGCGCTGAGACTTTGCAGGAGTAATGCAATCAGGTTCGACATGATCAGTACCCAAATCAATGCGTACCCGAAATGACTTCCTCCGGCAATATCCGTGGCCCAGTTTCCCGGATCCATGTAGCCCACACTAACGAGATACGCAGGGCCGATGAAAGCCAGAATACGTTTCCAGCCGGTTTTGTGTTTACCCGTGGGAACAGTTGAATTGATATCTTGCAGCGAACTGTTTTTCATCGTGAACGTTCAGGCTTCACAAGTATACTCTTCGCTGCAGTCTGAGAAATAGTAATGGATTTTCTGCCTTTCATTCTCACGTTCATTGAAAAATCAAAGGAATTGATTTCTTCAATCAGC